>JAGKWS010000182.1 GCA_021151685.1 Chitinophagaceae bacterium | reverse complement strand
TTTCCGGAAGCGGAAAAAAATACCGCCCCATTATACCCAATGCCTCAGTTTTCAGCCGAGGAAGACTTTGTGTTGGCCTTCAAAGCTTTGGGAGGCAAGTTCATATTCTGCGATAGTGAGCAGGATTTTGCCACGCAAGTAGGCATATTACAGGTTAATCTTGGCTGGAAGCAGATACTGTGCACCGATAAAAAACTCTCTGCCACTATGGTTGGGAATGGCTTGTCTGTAGAAGCACCGCAGGGCGATGCTACAGAACAGGCAGATGTTTGCATTACCGGTTGTGAGGCTCTTATTGGGCGCACAGGTTCTATACTGCTTACCAGTGCTCAGCCCGATGGTCGTACTGCCCCTGTCTTCTATCCGGTGCATGTTGTGTTTGCCTACCTCAATCAGATCCACTTCGAGCTTGCCGATGCATTGAAGGCCATTAAAGCCAAATATGGTACAGAGCTACCTTCCATGATTAATGTGGCCACAGGGCCCAGCCGCACGGCCGATATTGAGAAGACATTGGTGGTAGGCGTACACGGCCCACGCGAAGTGTATGTTGCACTTATCAACGCCGAAATATAGCATCTCCCATTTTGCATCAAAAAGTGATGCATGTCGACAACTCCGCGAGGGTACGGTCCGAGAAAGACCCCACCTCGCGGAGTTCGTCTATTTGTGCAAAAGGTTTCTCTTTTCGGTATTCCAATATCCTGCTAGCGGTAACTGGGCCTATGCCACGTAGCGTTACCAAGGTTGCCGAGTCGGCCGTGTTGATGTTCACTGTAGCAGCAGTGCCTGCTTTTGCTGGTTGGTTGGCCATAAAATCTTTCCAAGCCATCTGTAGTTGTTCGTCGGTCTGTTTGCTAAAGGTAGGTGTCACCCAAAGGTGCATGGTAGCCTTTATTCCAGCCAGTACCAGCACCAATGTCATCAGCACAGCAAGCCCCATTTTTTCGCGGCGGGTAAAAGATATGTACGATTGCAGTCTCTTCTGCATAGAGTGTTGTTCTCTACAAATATACTTGCTGTAAATGTAATTTCATATTTATATATCTATCTTTCATAAACGTCAGTGTATATGTAGAGGCCGTAGCCTATTTTTGGCTACTTTTGACGTGATGAATCTGAAACTACATCAGGTAGGCAAGCGATTTCAACGGCACAAAGTGTTTAAGGATGTTACCTATTCGTTCACTACACCTGGTACCTATGCCTTGTTGGGGCCCAATGGTAGTGGTAAATCTACCCTGATGCGTGTAATGGCGGCCATGCAGGCACCAACCACCGGCAAGGTAACCATCACTACACAGGCAGGCGAGATAGTACCACCAGAGCAGATATTCAAAATGGTATCGTTTTGCGCGCCCGGTCAGGAGATTGTCGAAGAGTTTACCATGCGAGAGTTTTTGCAGTTCCATTTTAGCTTCAAGCCATTGCCCGCAGGGTTATCGGTTCAGAAAATCATCGATATCACCGGCTTGGCCACAGCCGCAGATAAGCCAATCTATGATTATTCATCTGGCATGAAACAAAGAGTGAAGCTGGCACAGGCAATTTTTGCCGATACGCCCTTGCTTTTGTTAGACGAGCCCTGTTCCAACTTAGATGATAAAGGAGTTGCTCAATACAGGCAGTGGATTGAAGAATACGCACTTGGGAAAAAGTTGATTATAGTCGCCTCGAACGACCCTCGCGAATATGACTTCTGCAAAGAGCATTTGCGTATAGAAGATTATCAATAGAACACTACAATAATTTCGGAATGCAGGCTGAATCTACTACTTTTGCAGCCGCTTGGCCTCGTAGTACAATGGATAGTATAAGAGTTTCCGAAGCTCCAGATTCAGGTTCGATTCCTGACGAGGCTACCAAAGAGGGGAACTGCGGTTTATCACCACAGTTCCCCTTATTATTTTCCTCTAAAACCGTTGGTGCGTGTGCCATGTAGCCGAAAGCCCAATTTACTTTTCCGGTTCAACACCCTTATCCCTATTTTTAACTTCTGCTCGTCTATTTTAGCCCTTTCCTCCAGAAACTTGGCCTTGTATTTTTGGAAAATCTCCTGGGTTATCTCCTCTAAAACATAGTGCTCTTCCAGCCGTTCCAGCTTATTATCAACGGCTGATAGTTGTTCTTCTATCACCGTAAGTGTGTGTCCTTCCGGTCTTTCTGCCTATTGTATTCCGCAATGATTTGTTCTCGGACCAGAGACTTGGTTTCTTCATCCACGCCAAAGCTATATTTAGAGACGATGTTGAGAAACTTCCGATGACGCTCATCTGCCTTTCTATTGCAGCTACATCCCTTCATGTTGCACTTGTAGTAATACTGCTGGTTTTTGTATGCCTTATATCCCCTTAAGTAACGAACACAGCTTTCACACTTGTAAAATTGTTTGAGTGCGACATCATCTATTTCCGAATGGACTTGGTATCCCTGTTTACGTTTCGCCATGATACCTTTTCCCTCAATGGGAAAGAAAATGTCGCTTTTGTCAGTTAGATGATGTGCATTTTACCGTGTCTAAGGGAAATTGCTAATACAAAATTAGCCTGAAGTAACAGTTACGGGAATTTTTGTAAAGAGTACCTGTCCTTGTCATCACTTGAGGTTTTTAGACACTTTGCTTGAAAAACGTGGACAAATAAAGGAGGAATGTGCTGATATTATTTAAATTCATAAAGTATATGGAGCAAATGGCACACCGGAACAATGATGTTTTGAAGCAATTATTCGTTTTTAAATGGAATCAAATTACCACCTAACGGTCGGCAAATTGCGGTTAAATAGTTGGTAAATATTATAATATATATATTA
>JAGKWS010000032.1 GCA_021151685.1 Chitinophagaceae bacterium | reverse complement strand
TAACGAAGGTGCTTTTACCGTAAACATACCTTTTATAATGGCACGCAGTGGCGCAATGTTGGTAGCGGTTGTGAGCCAACGCATGACCATGTAATGCACTTTCTCGGCATCTACACGAAAAAGCAGGGAACGAATAATTGAATACATGAATTATATATACTTCGGAAAAACATTGCAAATATAACACCGCAAAGGGTGGCTACGGGTATATATTACCTACAAATATGGGTAGTATTTTTATTCCGGCACCCAACCAAACGCAGTTCTGTCGGTGTCTTTAATAAATACATGCCTATTTCCCAACAGATTTAAGCATACAAAACACCCTGATCCTGACAGTTTGCAGGGCAATGCGCCCGGGTAACTGCAGTGGCTTTTCGGCATCAGCCCCTGTTCACCCACCACCAGTAAACGGATGCGCCTGTCCTTTCCGAACCGGAAAGGCAGGCAATGTGGCCAGTTTTCTCCATAATGTACAGGGTAGTATTTTCGTTTCTACAGCATTGCCATGTTTGCAAAATAGTACATACCTTAATTGCAAAATAGCCTATGATGGACATTATCACCATTCCGCAACCCATTGTTGTGTACTGCCTGGATGTGAATCCATTTCCTACTGCTATAAAGTCTGCATATGACACACTGCATCAGCTTTACCCACCCGGCAATGGCAGAACCTATTTTGGCATATCGTGGCCCGATGGTAAAGGAGGCATTATATACAAAGCAGCAACAAGTCTTGCCGATACAGACATGCCCCCTACTGACGCACGCTTTACACGGTTTGAGATACGGAATGGCAGGTATATCTCTACCATTATCAAAAACTTCATGACCGACACACAGGCAATACGAAATTGCTTTGCCACTATGATAGCACGCACCGACATAGCACCAGACGGCTATTGTGTGGAAATGTACCTGAACCCCACCGATGTGCAATGTATGGTACCCCTGAAATGAATATAACAAGCAGGCAACATGTGTATAACTGTGGAAAAATGCACAGCGAATTGTATGGTCTAATGGGTAAAAGCTAATTAATTGTGAATGAATTGCCCTACTTTTGCACCCGTATTGTAGCCTGATGATACAGCAGGAAACCATAAATGTGAGAGAAAGTGCGGGTTTATCTACCCGCATAAAGGACTATAGCCAGTTGCTGAAGCCCAATCTCAGCGGCATGGTGGTATTCAGTAGTGTGGTAGGGTATCTGATGGCACCCGAAGTTGTTTTCTCGTGGACTGACAAGGATTTATGGCTACGTTGCGCCTTGCTGTTTACCGGTGGCATGATGGTGACTGGTGGTGCCAACACCATCAATCAGATATTGGAACGCGAGAGCGACAAATTGATGAAGCGTACCCGTATGCGCCCCCTACCCGATGGCCGCATGACCGATACCGAGGCATGGATATTTGCCACAGTACTGGGTGTAGCCGGTGCGGCACTACTGGGCATTTTCTTCAATCCGCTGGCAGGTCTTCTCAGCTTTTTATCATTGTTGTTGTATGCGTTTGTGTATACCCCAATGAAGAAAGTACACCCCATAGCGGTGTTTATAGGTGCTATACCAGGTGCATTGCCCCCCCTTATAGGTTGGACAGCCGCTACCGGTGTAGTGGATGCAAAAGGATTAGTACTGTTTTCGTTGCAGTTTTTCTGGCAGTTTCCCCACTTCTGGGCCATAGCATGGGTGGCGTTTGACGATTATGCCAACGCCGGTATAAAAATGTTGCCTACCCGCGAGCGGGAATCAAAATTTACTGCCATACAATGTGTATTGTATAGTTTGGTATTGGTACCTATGGCAATGCTACCACAAATGTTTGGTATGACGGGCACTGTTGGTACAATTGTAGCCGTGCTGTGTGGAGTTATGTATCTGGCAGCGTCTGTTGTGTTTTACAAACACAACGATTATAAAAGTGCAAGAAGAGTGATGTTTGCTTCATTTATATATCTGCCATCGGTACTGATAGCATTGCTGGCAGCAAAATAAAAGATGAAAACACAGGGATGGTGAGGGAGTAATGAAATAGCAGGATATGAAAAACACAGGAGGGAATAACGCATCTCTGTCGTGGGGAAGTAAAGGGTCGGAATCGAAGCGGAAAATTCATCCGCAAAAGTTCATGATGTGGCTGGCTATTGGTAGTATGGCTATGGCATTTGCCGGCCTTACCAGTGGCTTCATGGTGCGCAAGGCGCAAGACAACTGGCGTTACTTTCAGTTGCCTGTGGCGTTCTGGTTCTCTACCATTGCCGTAGTGCTGAGCAGTGTTACCATGATACTGGGTGTAAAAGCCTTCAAAGAAAGGCAAATGCCTCGTTTCCGTGTACTTATCAGCGTTACACTGGTATTGGGTATTATCTTCGGGCTGTTGCAATATGCAGGTTTCTACGACCTGTATCATCATGCACAGCAAATACGTATAGATGGCGAAACTTTGAAGCAAAGTGCCACTGTACGGGTAGATGGCAACCCCAGCGAGTCTTTTCTGTTTGTAATAGCAGGGCTGCATCTGGCACACATGGCAGGTGGCGTTATAGCACTCGCAATAGTATTTTTAAGAGCTTTCAGTAAAAAGGTGAAGATATATAACGCAACCGGTCTGGAAATTGCCGCCACCTACTGGCACTTTGTAGATATATTGTGGGTATATTTATTTGTCTTTTTTCTGGCAAATCAATAAAATTGTCACGAAATTCGCAACCAGATTCACAACTACACATTTTTAACATAGTTTATGTCGCATTCAACAGTTATTACTTCAGCACCTAAGGAGAACGTATGGGCCGGTGGACAATCGCCCTACAAAGTGAGCTACGGAAAAATTATGATGTGGGCCTTCCTGCTATCAGATGCACTTACATTCGGTGCCTTCCTGATATCGTATGGTACTACAAGGTTCTTCAGTGCCGTTTGGCCAGACCCCAACGAAGTGTTTAAGTCATTCCCCTTCATGGGACATGCCAACCTGCCGCTTCTTTTCGTGAGTTTGATGACCTTCATCCTCATCATGAGTTCGGTAACGATGGTACTGGCAGTACATGCCGGCCACTATGGCGATAAGAAAGCTGTTGCCAAATGGTTACTGTGGACCATCATTGGTGGTATATGCTTCCTTGGTTGCCAGGCTTGGGAATGGACACACCTTCATGGCGAAGTAGGTACATTGTGGGGTAGCTTTACAGATCCTAACACACCAACAGAAAAATTTGAGCATTTCTTCAACCATCACAATGCCGCTGCAATACTGAAAGAGCAACCCGGCATTGCTATGACGGCTACACACAACTTCTTCAACTACTTCTTCACCATCACTGGTTTTCATGGTGGCCACGTAACATCTGGGGTTGTTTTCAACATTCTGTTGCTTGTGAACACAGTAAATGGAGTATATGAGCGCAGAGGCCACTACGAAATGGTAGAAAAGATAGGTCTTTACTGGCACTTTGTAGATCTGGTATGGGTATTCGTATTCACTTGCTTCTACCTCCTCTAATTCGCCTAACAACCTGTTTGAAACAACTTACAAATTCATCATTCATAATTCAGTAAAAGAAATGTCAGCACATAATCACTCAGATAGCATACAGCACCTGTACGAAGGAGACCAGTCTAAACTGTACTCTGGTGTACTATCACACCATTCAGATATTAATTCTACCGAAAGCCGTGCACAAATCAAAAAGATTTGGAAGGTGTTTTGGATATTGCTGGTGATAACCGTGGTAGAAGTAGTTATTGGTATGTTCTTTAGCCATGCTATACCAAAAGGTTTGGTGAATTTCTTCTTCCTTGCTCTTACCATTTTGAAGGCTGGTTACATTGTGGCTATCTTTATGCACCTTGGCGATGAAGTGAAAAGCTTTATTTCTACTGTGCTGATACCTCTGTTCTTGTTTGTATGGTTCATCATAGCATTTCTTGCAGACGGTTCATTTTGGTTGAAATGTAACAATAATTCTCCTGCTCGTGCCGACAAAGCACCAACAGCAACTCACGCAAAGCACTAATGAGCAATAAAGCCACAAAAGGACAACGATTTATATTAGGATTAGCGGTGGCATTTGTGCTACCGCTTTCTTTTTATATGATAGCAAAGCTCTTGTCTAAAGACAAGATTCATTTGCCGGAGCGATATGGAGTAGAACGTGTAGAAAAGGTGATAGATAATGGCAAGGAATATACCGATACCATCTATCACAAAACTGCCGACCTTGCCGTAACCAACCAACTTGGCGACAATGTGACGCTTAACGGCACCCTTGCAGGAAAGATACTGGTGGTAGATTTCTTCTTCATCAACTGTGCCGATGTATGCCCCAAGCTTACGGGCAATATGACCATACTGCAAAAGGCCTTCAGGCGTAATAGAAAAATAGAAAACGGGCTGGACAACGCAGTACACTTTGTATCGCTATCGGTAGACCCTGAAAAAGACACTGTAACTGCACTACGTGCCTATGCCGACAGATACCATGCCAACCACGACCATTGGTGGTTTATGACCGGCGACAAAAAAGCCATATACAACTATGCACGCAACGAGCTGAAGGTAGCTACAGGCCCTGGCGACGGTGGTGCAGACGACTTTGTACACACCGAAAAGCTGGTGCTGATAGATGCAAAAAGAAATATCAGGGGTTACTACAATGGACTAGACACAGCCGACATAAAACGCTGTGCCGATGACATAGTACTGCTGACTATGGAAAAAGAACGGAAACACAGGCGATAAAAATAACCTGCCGGCTATCCGTTGTGCACCCAGGAAGTTTCTCTGATGGTGCTCTTACGGCCACCAATTTTCAGAAGCGGGTTGAAATTGCGTTTTTTGAGACCATAATACAGAAAATTATCGGGATTGGAGAAATAGTACGATTGTACACTTTCTCCTTTCTTTATTTTCAAATTACCTTTTTCTAAAACATCTATACTATCTACCAATACATCTCGGCCCATGAGATAGTTTTGACAAGCTACATCTATGTAAGAACCGGTAGTTTGTGGCAACACACGTTTGGCAATAATAGCCCCTGTGTCTAATCCCGCATCCACCAAATGACAGGTAACCCCTATAAGGTTGCGAACACCATACAGCATGCACCAAAATGTAGAATGAACCCCTCTTACCTCTGGTGCCAAACCATGGTGTACATTAATGGTGGCAACTTTGGCTAATGAGAATACGTTTTCTTTCAAAATGCCTGCACCTGCCTGAATAATAACATCGGGCTGTATAGTTCTGAAGGCATCTTCACTTGCCTTATCATTGACGGCTCCTACATGCAGTGTAGTAAATGTACTCATCTGAAAAGCACCAACCTCGGGCAAAAGCCGTTGGGTAATAGTATTCAGATCGTCCTCAAAATCAAAACGGCCATCATTGTATCGTAGCCGAACGTATTTGTTTATCAGTTTTTGGCGAAGTTTATTTGCCTGTAATGGTGCTGATGCCACACACACAAAGGAATACTGATGATGTGGCCTTTGCTTTATGAGAAAAGCAATGTTGAGTAAGTTGGTGACAGATGGCCTGTCTGAAGTGTAAAAACAGATTTTCATGCACCTTTCAGTATACGGTAAAAAGTCTCGTTAGGATTGCCAAGATACGGATATAAACCAAGTCGGTCGCTTACCTTGTTACTTCTTGCATTATCGTCATACTTGTAATTGACGAGGAATTGTGTATTGAAACCTTCGTTCAACAAACTGTCGCTGAGTGCTGTAGTGTAAGACCCATCGGGATAAGCAATAGAGTCTACTTGTTTGCCAATAATAGCTTGCAGATACCGTCTCGATTGAAGCACCTCCTGCAAGCCATCTTTGTGAGATAGTGAGCCGAGATTATTATGATAATATCCGTGCGATCCTATAGTAATAACAGATGATGCTGCAGTTTCCTTTATTTGCTTTTCCGTCATCAACTTCCAGTAGTCGGTCAAATCGGGCATATTCACAAAATCAACAATCCGTAGCAGATCACCCACCAATGTTTGTTTTTGCTGGCCGCCGGGTTGTAAGCTTCGTTTCACAAAAGCTTTCAAATTTTCTCCGTTTTGTGCTGCAATAAAATTTCCACCTTGCAAGGCAAAAGATACACCATCTACAGTTATTGATGCCCCTTGCTTGCCCAAAACCGAAACTATGTCCACCGCATCGGCCCATAAAACAGGAATAGCCTCGCTACCCACACCTGTAATGAAGAAGTAGGCATGTACCCCCATTTTCTCCAGTACCGGCAGTGCGTATTTGTAATTATTTTCGTAACCATCGTCGAAGGTAATGACGATATTGAGCCGGTCTTTTGCAAAATCTCTGGCAACATACTCCTCATGTGTTAATACATGGGTATGTTGTTTCAGCAATCGAAGATGTGCCTCAAAATCGGCAACACTAAAGAAACGGTTGTTGTATTTTCTGCTACCTTGCACATCTATACCATGGTACATGAGCACCAACAACTCTTGCGAAGAGTGCTTGGAAAAAAATCCGTTTTTCACGGCATTATTTCGCAAAAGCCTACCGACACTATCAAATTTGGATTGGAGAAAAGACAGCATATACAACAATAATCTCTGTATAAATACAGACTTACAAATGTATCATAAATGTGTAGGAATTACGAACGGTTAGCAACAATAATGAAGTTGGGAACCACATACCAACATTCTGCAATTTCATGTAACCGGTAGCATACAAGGCACATGTCAAGAAAATAAAAATGACGAATAGCCATACACATGCGTAGCACATACTATCGTAATTTTGCGCCACACAAGCTGTAAATCTGTGTAAAGACAAAAATTATCTGTATGCTACCACAAGCAATAAAAAAGAACGACAAGCAAGCCCGTTTACTGATACTTACATTTTCATTTGTTGTATTTGCAGCAGTTTTATTGCTGTCCCGTTTCAAGCTGGAGGTGGATTTGGGCTTCGACGTACACATTTTTGCTATGCTGAATGCGGTAATCAACTCCATCGTATCGGTATTGCTGGTTGCGGCTTTGGTTGCCGTAAAAAAGCGCAATTACGCACAGCATAAAAAACTGATGATGGGTGCCATGCTATTATCCATCCTCTTCTTGGTCTCTTACATTGCCCACCACTTGCTGGCCGGCGAAACCAAGTATGGTGGCGAAGGCATTATGAAAACCATATACTACTTCATCCTTATTACCCACATTCCACTAGCTGCCATCATACTGCCGTTCATCTTGTTTACGGCATATCGTGGCCTTACAAGCGAGTTTGCCCAACACAAAAAACTGGCTAAATATACATGGCCATTGTGGCTGTATGTGAGCATAACGGGCGTATTGGTATACCTGTTTATCAGCCCTTACTACGTATAGCAGTATATGTGAGCAGACATTCAGTATCTTTATCTGCCAACCATTGGCCATGAAACATTATATCTGTATACTGGTACTATTTTGCTTGCAGATACCCCGCATCTATGCCCAAACCGAATTTGACTCTTTATTGAATGTAGCCAACAAAGGCGATGCAGAAGCTCAAGCCTTGGTGGGCGAATTTTACGAAACAGGAGCCGGACGAAAAATAGATTACGGAGAAGCAGTAAAATGGTACGAAAAAGCGGCCAAAGCCGGTAATGCACGCGGCCAAAACAATATGGGCTATGCCTATGAGAATGGCCATGGCGTAGAGAGAAACAATGCCGAGGCCATAAAATGGTACCGCAAAAGTGCCGCACAGGGGTTTGCGAGGGGCGAATGTAACCTGGGCAACATGCACGAAAAAGGCAATGGCACCTTTGTAAACTATGCCGAAGCCATGAAGTGGTACAAAAGTGCCGCAGATAAAAAATATGACTATGGTTACCTGAATGTGGGCCGGATGTATGAAAATGGCTATGGTGTACCTAAAAACGACACCACAGCAGTAGTATGGTACCGAAAGGCTGCCGAGGCTGGAAATGCCATAGCACAAAGTATGCTGGCCTGGATGCTGGAAAAAGGCAAAGGAACGTCAGTAAACGATACTGAAGCCTTGTTGTGGTACAGGCGGGCAGCCCATAACGACAATGCCACCGCACAGGCCAACCTTGGCAGATTGTACTACTTTGGGCTGTGCGGGCTGGCACAGAATTACAAAGAGGCAGAATACTGGCTGCAAAAAGCATCGAGAGGGGGCAATGCTGCCGCGCAATACATACTGGGGCAGATGCACGAAAGCGGTATAGGCGACGAAATACATAAAGACCCAGCCGAAGCAGTAGAATACTATAAAATGGCAGCCGCACAAAAGCACAAAAGTGCCATATACCGCCTTGGCAAAATGTATGAAACTGGTAACGGTATAGAAAAAGACGCCAAAGAAGCCGTATTTTGGTACCAGCTGGGAGCCGAAAACGGAGATATGAATGCAATGACCGCACTGGGCATACTGATGCACAAAGGCGAAGGCATAGCCAAAGACACCGAAAAAAGCACCAAAATATTGCTACAGGCGGCCGGCATGGGCAACAAAGAGGCACAAGCGTATCTTGCAGCCCAAACAAAAGAAACAGACAATAAGAAATGACAACCGAAATATTTACCTATGGAATAGCCATAGTACTACAAGCGGCCATACTGGTATTTTTTTTGCGGAAGGCGATAATGAAAAAAAAGGCCCGTACCAGTACCACAAACACTACCACCCCAAAATATACCGATAGCTATGATGGCAAACGCCAACTGGCACTACAGGTAACACCCACCCAACTGGGGCTGGCCGTGCAACCGGCTGTAACCAAGGTGCATGGGTTGGTAATAGATTGGGACATGAATGGAACCGTACTGACACTTACTGCATACATTACCGGTGCGGCCAATGCGTTCTTGAGTAGTGGGTCATTTCTTACAGGTGCTGGTAGCAACCCTTCTGTGGCCGAAAATGCTGCTGTACTGGTGCAAATAGCACAAGGATACCTGGGCCGGTGTATGCCAGTAAACGATACCGGTTTGCCACTGCCGGGCACGGTACGCTTTTACCTGCTTACCAACAAGGGCGTTTTTGCTGCGCAAGAGATGCTGGCAGCTATAGAAAGCGATATGTCGCCATGGGCAGAACTGTTCTACCGGGCCAATGGTATGCTGGAAGAAATTAAGAACAGTAGCGTTGCTCAATGATGCTACTCGCACTCCTGTGCATAGTACTCACCCATATCAGCCAGTTTTAGCCGGGGTGCCCATGTATCATCGGCTTGCCGGCGTTGCCTGAAGATACAATGAACCACGCCACAACCACCTTCAAGGGTTTCGGCCAGTAGCTCCATATGAATGGCACGCCCTACTACCCTACCATTTTCGCCTATCAACGGTTCCCATTCATCCGATACTATTTTGGCTGCAACAAAATACTCGCGACACCGTGTGGTGCCAGCCCTGTGGTTGGCCTCGCGTAGCGCAGCATGTTCCAGTTCTTTGTTGCGCCATGTTGGTGTTATGGCACCAAATGTAGCATTGTTCTGTGCCCACATTGCTGAAGCACTGAAGACAAAAGCAGCCGTAAGCAGATATAGTTTCATATTGCTGATAGTAGACACAACGAATATATAGTAAAAAGCGGAATCGCTATACCTATGTGTTTTTTTCAATTGTATAGTTAATTTCTTCGTGTTCTGCCAAAAAAGCAATCAACTCGTCGCTGAGTAATATTTTCCGGTTTTGCGATTTCAGACGCACTGTCATGTCCTTCTCCACATCTTTTACGGTTATCATCAGCTCGGTAGTACCCGGATATTTACGGATGTTATCTTCCAGAAAATTTACAATCTCTTCGCTGAGGGCTTGCAAAGTAATACCCAAATGAATTTTTTTGGTCATTGTTTTGCGCACCTCATCGAGCAGAGAAATGCTCTGTATAGAGAACTCCATGGTACCCGGTCTGAAACGATGCTCATCGTACACACCGGTTAGCATCAGTTTCTGGCCATTTACCAGATAGTTACCCCAACTTACATAGTTTTTTTCCCATAGCACCAACTCGGTATTGCCCGAATAGTCGTTCAGCGTCATTTTACCAAACTTGCTGCCCTTTTTGGTGGTCATGTGGCCAGCATCGGTCACATAGCCTGCTATACGCACCTGGCGGCCACGCAGTTCTGTCAAATCAGAAATCTTCGCAAACCCATAGTTATCCATTTCAAATTTGTAGCCATCCAGTGGGTGGGCACTCAGGTATATGCCTATTACCTCTTTTTCACGGTCCAGCAGTTCGGGCAAGCCCCATTTGTCGCATTCTGGTATGGCAGGTGGCTTCACCTCGGGCATAGTAGATGCCCCAAACAAGCTATTTACCGCCTCGAGCGCACCCGCCAGTACCAAACTTTCCATCGATTTTTTATTCACCGTGCGCTGATTGACGCGTTTGATGAAGTCGAAAACAGACTGGAACGGTCCATTGGCTTCTCTGTCGGCAATAATGTCTTCTACTGCTGCCTCGCCCACTCCTTTTATGGCGTTCAGCCCAAAGCGCACCACATTTTCTTTGGCCACAGCAAACCCCTTCAAGCTCTCATTCACATCGGGCCCCAGTACCTCCAGCCCCATTCGCTGGCACTCCTCCATATAGAACTTGATTTTTTCTATGGCCCCCTGGTTATTCAGTACCGCCGCCATGTACTCGGCCGGGTAGTGCGCCTTCAGGTAGGCTGTCTGGTAGGCTACAAGGGCGTAGCAGGTAGAGTGCGATTTGTTGAACGCATATTGAGCAAAGGCCTCCCAGTCGGTCCATATTTTTTGCAGCTTATCTTCGGGGTGGTTTTTCTTCTTGGCCCCTTCTATAAACTGGCCCTTCATTTTGTCCAGAACGGCCTTCTGTTTCTTACCCATGGCCTTGCGCAGTACGTCGGCGTCGCCCTTGGTAAAGCCTGCCAGACTCTGCGACAACAACATCACCTGTTCCTGATACACCGTAATACCATACGTATCGCCAAGGTATTCCTCCATCTCTGGTACGTCATAAGAGATGGGCTCCTTGCCATGTTTACGCGCAATGTAGGACGGTATGTATTCTATTGGCCCCGGTCGGTACAGGGCATTCATGGCTATAAGGTCATCAAACTTGTCCGGCTTCAGGGCTATAAGATGCTTCTGCATACCCGGACTTTCAAACTGGAATGTACCATTGGTATCGCCACGCTGGTACAGCTCGTAGGTTTTTACATCATCCAGCGGCAGTGTATCAAGGTCTATATCTACATTATAATTCCTCTTAATTAGTGTCAAAGCATCCTTCAAAATGGTCAGGGTCTTCAGACCCAAAAAGTCCATTTTAATAACGCCTGCATTCTCAATCACGTTACCCTCATACTGCGTTATCAGCAGATCTACATCCTTGGTAGTACATACCGGCAACAGCTCTGAAAGGTCTTTGGGGGCAATGATGATACCCGCCGCGTGGATACCCGTATTTCGTACCGACCCTTCCAGTGTTTCGGCACTATGCAGCACTTCGCTGTGCAGCGTACCCTTGTTGTTATATATCTCGCGCAGTTTGGTTACCAGCTCTATATCTTCGGCCACCAAACCTTCCTTGCCCTTCAATCCTTTTTCACCATCTATATCGGCATGCAGTACCCGCTTCAGCGATATACCGGGTTTTTCCGGCACCAGTTTGGCCAGTGCATTACTTTCGGGCAGGGGCAAATCCAGTACGCGGGCTACGTCCTTTATACTACTCTTGGCCGCCATGGTACCGTAGGTAACAATGTGTGCCACCTGATTTTTGCCGTATTTGTCTACCACATAGTCTATCACCTTCTGTCGGCCCACGTCGTCAAAGTCGGTATCTATATCGGGCATGCTCTTACGGTCCGGGTTCAGGAAACGTTCGAACAGAAGCTTGTACTTGATGGGATCTATATTGGTAATGCCAATACAAAAAGCCACAGCCGAGCCTGCAGCAGAACCTCGGCCGGGCCCAATGAACACACCCAAATCTCGCCCGGCCTTTATAAAGTCGCTCACAATAAGGAAGTAACCCGCAAAACCCATGGTACGTATGGTGAACAACTCGAATTTTAGTCGCTCCTCTACCTCGGCAGTAATTTCTACATATCGCTCTTTTGCACCTACCATGGTTATGTGCTCCAGATAGGCATCCTGATCGTCATGAAACTCTGGTGGCACCTTGAAGTGGGGCAGCAAAATATCACGCTCCAGTTTCAGGGGTTTTATCTTGTCCAGCACCATATTGGTATTGTCTATAGCCTCTGGCAGGTCGCTGAACAGATTTGTCATCTGTTGTGTATTCTTAAAAAAGAACTGATCGTTAAAGAACGCAAATCGTGCATCCTTCATATTCACCTCATCATCGGCACCATCTTTGTATTTAGGCGTGCTTTGCTTTTCTCCTGTGTTGATGCATAAAAGAATATCGTGGGCGTTGTAGTCGCTCTGGTCTACATAATGGCTATCGTTACTGGCAATAATAGGTACATTATACTTGCGGGCAAAGCGCACCAGCACCTCATTTACCTTTATCTGGTCGGGTATCTCGTGGCGTTGCAGCTCTACATAATAGTCATCGCCAAAAACATCGAGCCACCATTTGAATACTTTTTCTCCTTCCTCCTCACCCTTGCGCAATATGGTGCGGGGCACTTCGGCTGCCAGACAGCATGTGGTAGCTATCAACCCCTCATGGTATTTCAATATCAGCTCTTTGTCTATACGGGGGTATTTACCATATAGCCCCTCCATATAGCCCAGCGAGCAGAGCTTTACCAGATTTTTGTAGCCCACCTCGTCCTTTGCCAGTAACAACTGATGGCAACGCTGGTCTTTGTCGTCTTTAGAAAATTGTCTTTTATGCCGGTCGGTTACCAAATAAAACTCGCAACCAACCACCGGCTTCACCTCGGGCTCTTCTATGTTCTTGCCTTCCGGGGTGGTACCCACCACCTTTTTCTTTTTCCATGCCTCGGCCACAAAGTCGAACACGCCAAACATGTTGCCGTGGTCGGTAATGGCCATTGCGGGCATACCATCGGCGCGGGCTTTGTCGTACAGGCGAGAAATATTGGAGGCCCCATCCAGCAGGGAAAACTGAGTATGATTGTGTAAATGTGAGAATTTCATTGTTGATGCCGCACCTGCCAGCACTCTGATATCATTGGCTGGCTATTCTTTTTCTGCGACTACAAAATAACGAAAAAGAGGGGGGCTATGCGGGGGAAGTTTTCCACAAAACCCCTGTATACAGACAACTGCCAGAATAATTGCTATCTCCAATGCACCCCTGTTATTATGGCAATACAGCACCCGAAATGTGCATATATCTTAAAGAAATCGTACCTTAACAATACGTTTCCAAGTGTATCAATTAAAACAAGATTAGAATAAGATTAAAAACTACTGTCAGCAAAAAAGACACAGTTTTTGGCAAATCGCAGGTAGTCAATGGTTCGCACAAGTTGTTCAGTAACAAGCCGTTTAGCTACAATTAAGGCCATATTAGAAACGAACACTTTTAACTAAACTATATCATTCAGTTATTGCCCGATTTGGATATTTGCACCAAAATAAATGCAGTCTGGTGTACCTTTTGGGTGTCATAAAGGCAAATTGGAGCAAACATGGGACAGGAGAAAAATAATAGAAACTTTCAAACAATAAATAAACTCATATCAATACTCAAGTACGAGAAAAAGGAGATATACTCGGTATATATCTATGCCATTTTCTCGGGCCTGGTACAGCTATCGTTGCCATTGGGTATACAGTCTATCATCAGTTTTGTAATGGGCGGTGCCATATCTACATCGCTGGTGTTGCTTATAGCATTTGTGATATCGGGGGTGATAGTGAGTGGCCTGCTACGTGTGAACCAGATGAAAATAACCGAGCGCATACAGCAACAAATATTTACGCGCTACTCGCTGCAATATGCACATACCATCCCCCGGCTCAATCTGCAGGATGTAAACAACTATTACCTGCCCGAACTTACCAACCGCTTCTTTGATGCAGTAACACTACAAAAAAGTATTTCGAAATTGGTGTTAGACATACCAGCAATATCTATACAAATCATATTTGGATTAACACTGTTGTCGTTTTACCATCCGGTGTTTATATTTTTTGGTTTGTTGCTGTTGTCTATATTATTGGCCATACTACGCTACACGGGCAACAGAGGCTTGCATACCAGCCTTGTAGTGAGCGACTATAAATACAAGATAGCGGCCTATATGCAAGAAATGGCTCGTCTGGTATTCAATCTGAAGTTTCGACGCGATAAAGAAATGCACATCAGGCAGACCGACAAATATGTAAGTGGCTACCTGCGTGCCCGTACCGAGCACTTTAGCATACTGCTGTTTCAGTACTGGACGCTCATCATCTTTAAGGTGGTAATAGTGTCGGCCATGTTGATAGTGGGTTCTTACCTGCTGGTAAACCAACAACTGAATATAGGACAGTTTATAGCGGCAGAGATCGTTATTATGTCTATTGTAGAATCGGTAGAGAAACTGATTGTGAACCTGGACAAGGTCTACGACACTTTTACAGCACTGGAAAAAGTAAACAAGGTGCTGGACAAAGAAAAAGATACCGATGGCAATACCGTATTCACCCAATACCACAAAGGGCCCAATATACGCCTGCGCAATGTGTCGTTTTCATTTCCGGGCGACAGGTTGATACTGGATGATGTATCGTTAGAAGTAAAGTCGGGAGAAAATGTGTGCATTACCGGCCCCAACGGCTCGGGTAAGTCAACACTGCTCAAACTGGTGTCGGGTGCATTTATTACCACAAGTGGCAGCATTTTTGTAAATGATACCCCCATTGCCAATTATGAATTGTTCAGCCTGCGCAATGCTATGGGCATACTCACCGGAGGACAGGACATATTTGAAGGCACCATACGCAACAACATATGCATGGGGGCCAACAACATACCCGATGAACAACTGTATGCACTGGCACAAGTGGTAGGGTTGAAACCCTTTGTGGAAGAATGCCAAAGAGGCTTTGAGCATGTACTGAAACCATCGGGACAGCACCTGCCCGGCCGCACCATCAAAAAAATATTGCTGATGAGGGCCCTGATACACAAATCGCCCTTGTTGTTGCTGGAAGAGCCTTGGCTGGGTCTGGAACCAGAATACGAACGCAGCATAAAAGAATACCTACTGCACCACATGCAGCATGCTACCGTAATAGTAGTGACAAACGATACCGAATTTGCCGGAAAATGCAGCAAAACGGTAACACTAAATGCTGGTACTGTAACCAATATAACAGAAGGAAGCAATGGACGAAATTAAGAACGAACTGGCTAAAGATATAGACGTAAATTCTCTGAAATCTTTGAATGGAATTTACCTGGAAGGACGCGGCCGAAGACTGAAATACTGGCTTGCGGGCATCATAACAGCGGGGCTGATAATACTTATTTTGCCCTGGACACAAAACATACGGGCTAAAGGGAGCGTAACTACCCTGCGTCAAGAATTCAGACCGCAGCAACTAAACTCTGTAATAGCAGGCCGTATAGTGAAGTGGTATGTAAAAGAAGGCGACTTTGTAAAAGCTGGAGATACCATAGTGCAACTGGCCGAAATAAAAGATAGCTATCTGGACCCTGAACTGGTGCGCCGCACCAACGACCAGTTGCGCGCCAAGGAGTCTGGCATAGAACAGTACAACAATAAAGTACAAGCCATAGCCAACCAGATAGAAGCAATGCAACACTCGCTGGATGCCAAACTGCGCCAACTGAACCTGAAAGTGATAAGCGACAGCATGGAAACTATTGCAGCCGCCAACGACTATAAAATAGCCGAGGCCCAGCTGGCACGTATACACATTATGCGCGATAGCGGCCTGGCATCTACCGTACAGGTAGAGCAGCGCAACCAGGCCCGACAAAATGCACTGGCAAAAAAAATAAGTGCCGAAAACAAGTACCAGAACACTAAGACAGAAATGTTGCAAGTACGGCAAGACTATAACGAGAAAATGTTCAAGGCAAGAAGTGAGGCTGCATCGGCAAGAAGTGAGATAGCCAGCGGTACCGCCGAGGTAGCCAAACTGGCCAATCAACTATCGAACTATGCTATACGTAGTCAACTCTACTTTCTGATAGCACCACAGGACGGACAAATAGTGAAGGCCGTGAAATCGGGTTTGAACGAAATACTGAAGGAAGGAGACCCGGTGGTGGATATAGTACCAGATAATCAAATATTTGCCGTAGAAATATTTGTATCTCCGGTAGATGTGCCCCTGCTGTCTATTGGGCAAAAGGTAAACTTCCTTTTCGATGGTTACCCTGCAATTGTGTTCAGCGGTTGGCCGGGTGCGTCTTATGGCATATTTTCCGGCAAGGTAGTAGTGGTAGAAAACAATGTAAGCGACAATGGAAAATTCAGGGTGTTGGTAGCCGAAGACAAATCGACTAAACCATGGCCCAAAACATTGAAAATGGGCGTGGGTGCTTCGGCTATAGCCCTATTGAAAGATGTACCGGTTTGGTACGAACTTTGGCGGGATATTAACGGCTTCCCACCCGATTATTATCAGGCAAACATAGCAGCGCATGGCAAAAAAGACGGAAAAGACAAAAAAGATAAGAAGTAGAGCCATACTGATGTTGCTGATGCTATTGGGTGCAGCAGGTACAGTATGGGCAGGCGATAAAACACTAACCAAAAACGATTTTTTGGGCATAGTACGCAGCTATCATCCGTTCATCAAACAGGCCGATGTGCGTATAGCACGCTCTGAGGCCGAGGTATTGGGGGCGCATGGTGCATTCGACCCCGTGGTAGCGGCCGGCGTGCAGCGCAAAATACTGAACGACAAACTGTACTATTCCTACTTTAACCCAGAGGTAACCATACCCACATGGTATGGCATAGACCTGAAAGCAGCAATGGATGATGCCAATGGTAGCTACCTGAACCCCGAAACCACACCGGGCAAGGTGGGTTATGCCGGTGTGAAAATAAATCTGAACACCATAGTATACGACCGCAGGCGTGCGGCACTGCAACAAGCCCGGCTGGCACTGGGCATGTCGCAGTACGAGCGCATACAAACGGTGAACAACCTGATGTATGATGCACTGGCTACCTACTGGGAGTGGGTGCGCAACTATGAGGTGTACCGCATAACTACGGCACAGGCCGAAGCCAGCCGCGAGCGTATAAAACTGGTGCGTATAGAAGTGGAGCAGGGAGCCCGTGCAGCTATAGATACAGCCGAAGCCATTGCCCAATATCAGGCACTGATGCAGCAACAGCAAAATGCCGAGCTAATGTGGCTAACCTCGGGCTACGACCTCTCTGGCTACTTGTGGCTGCAAGACGGCAGCCCGGCACGCCTGCCTGCCGATGTGGTACCCGATGCCTCTGCGCTGGATATGGCCAACGAAGTGGCCCCCATGTTCGATAGTTTGCTATCGCAGGTATCATATCACCCCAAACTGAAAATGCTGGATGCCAAAATAGACATATTGGAACTGGACCAAAAACTGAAGAAACAATATCTGCTACCCAAGCTGGCGGTATCGGGCGGTGTATTGACCAAGAATGCCGACTTTAGCAAACTAACCAGTACATCTATACCAGAAAATCATAAGGCAGGTATAGACTTCAACATGCCACTGTTTCTGCGCGATGCCCGTGCCAACCTGAAACAGGCCAACCTGAAAATAAGAGAGACCGAGCTGGAAAAATCGTACACAGGGCTGCAAATAGAAAATAAACTAAGATCGTCTTATGCCGAGTTCACTTCGCTACGCGGTCAGATAAAGTCTTACGAAACAGCCGTACGGGCGTACAGGGCACTATACAATGGCGAAATGCGGAAATTTGCCACGGGCGAGAGTACCATATTTATGATAAATACCCGCGAACTGAAAATGCTTGAAGCATCGCAAAAGCTGATAGAACTGCGTGCCAAGTTACAGAAATCTTATGCCGGCATATATTATGCGGCAGGGCTACTGAGATAGCGGGCTGGTCATAATACGTCTTTCAGCAAGGCATCGCCTATCTGTTGCCAGCTCTCTACAACCGGCAAAGTGGTAAGTGCCGATATAGCCTCGTATATGCCGGCCGCATCGGTATAACCATTGCTCAGTTGCCGTACCGATAATGCGCCGGCCGACTTGGACAGCTTTTCACCATCGGCCCCGGTAACCAATGGATGATGGTAGAAAGTTGTCTTGCCAAACGAATGAGCATCTAACAATGTAGCGAGATACAGTTGTGCCACGGTAGACGAAAAAAGGTCTTGCCCGCGCACTATCAAGTCTATACCAAAGTGTACATCGTCTACTACCGAACTAAGCTGGTATGCAGGCAAGCCATCTCGCCGCTTAACAACAAAATGGTGCATATCTGCGGGGAAAGGTGTGTTATGAAGACCTGTGAGCGTATTCATTTGCACATAATCGGCATCCTCCGTATTCAACCGCCAGCAAGCATCTGGCGTGTCGGGCGGCAAGGCCTTATGCCGGCAAGTACCATTATACACCCCACCCATACGGGCAATAGTGGCACGGGAACAGGTACAAGCATATACCCTACCCAAGTGCCATAAATACTGCAATGCATTGTCATACAGAGCCATACGGCAATGTTGCGTGTAACGGGCTTCAAAATCCTGATAGTTGCGTGGCCCTTGCTGCCACGGTATTTGCAGCACATGTAGCGTATCGAAGATATCCTGCACATATTGGGGCAATACCCGCTCGCGGTCCATATCGTCTATACGAAGTAAGGTTTGCGCCCCACAAAGCTGTGCCAGCCGCACCGTAACCGCAAACGACAACACATTGCCGGGGTGCAGATAGCCGCTGGGGGTGGGTGCTATACGGGTAAGGCTATGGGCGGGTATCATACCTATTGGCCACTATTTTGCCAGTGCTATTATGTCTTTACCCTCTATAACCGGGTGTTTGTAGCCACGCTGCACTACATGTATCATGGCCAGCCCCAGCTCTTGCATGGTGCAAAAAGCACCCGGTGCCAATGCCCGCCCTATGGGGAACAACCAGTTGATGTATTTGTAAAAACTGTGGGTGCGGGTAAGCCCCGGTATGGGTTTAATGAAACCCGGCCTGAACGCCCATGTAGCGGCAAAAGGAAGGCGGGCCAAATCGTTTTCGGTTTTGCCCTTTACCCTTGCCCAACTGCTACGTCCTTTTTCGCTACTGTCGGTACCGGCACCAGACACATAGCAGAACTGCATGGCCTCATTCAGCCGGCAAAGCGTTTGTGCTACATGCATCGTAAGCGTGTACGTAGTCTTGTAATACTGCTCTTTATCTACGCCTACCGATGATATACCCAAACAAAAGAAACAAGCATTGTAGCCTGTAAGCCACGGCTCTATGGCTGCAAGGTTATAAAAGTCGGCATGCAAAACCTCCTTTAGCTTTGGATGAGTAATGCCAATAGTATTTCGGTTGATGACCAAAACAGCTTCTACATCGGGGTGTTGCATACATTGATGCAGTACACCCTCTCCCACCATGCCAGTGGTACCGGTAATGATGATGCGTAGTTTTTGTGGCATAGGGCTGTTACTTCAGTATCATCAAGTCTTTGTAGCCAAACCATTTTTTCAACGAATCCTTTACATGAGTCGTATCCATGATGCGGCAAGAAACCGTAGTAATGACGAAAAAAGTAGCAGAATCTTGCGGTAGAATTTCTACTTTATTACCGTTGTCTTTCAGTATGGCGGCACGTATCTCGGCACGCTCTCTGGTGCGATAGTTGCCTATTACCATTCTATAGTCGTTTTCCAACGTACTGTCTACTGCAATAGGCACTCCGGAATCTACCGTATCTATCTGCGGTGCCATAGTATCGGGTGCGGCTATAGGTGCTACTACTGGTGTATCTATTACTGGCACCACAGCTTCTTTGGCTGCAATGGCCTGTGTAAAATAGTAATACACTGCATAGCCACCACCACCCAATATGGCAAGGAATATAGCTACCAGTATAACTGTGCGCCAATTGATTGAGTCGGCCTTGGCGGGCTCGGGATAGGCTGGCTTGTGTTGTATTTTAGACTTTTGTTCCTCCAGTTGCTTGCTGTTCTTTACTATAGGAATGCCAGCGGGCTTGTAACTGAATTTCTCATCGGTCACAAAAGTTACCTTGCCGGCTTTCTCTACCAGTTTGCCTATGTTGGGTATGTGTACTTCTTTGCCCATGGCCAGCTCTTTGCGCGCCTGTATGCTGTACTCGCGCAGGGTATTGGCAGCCTTAGAAATACTTATTTGCTCGTTGGTAGCAATAAAGTTGGCAAAGCTATCATCAATAGAGCCACCGGGGGTCACCAACACCTCGTACGAAGGGGGTTGCAGCTCGGCACCATCGTACTTTGCCGACACCTTGCGTAATTCCATATTGCCCAAACCATGTACATAACAGTACTGGTTCTTCAGCAGGTACAACCCTATATACTTCGCTATATCCATCTTTAATATTCCCCGAAGGGGAAGTTACATTTTTTATTTAAAACTTCAACCTCAAACCACCGTATATGTTGAAACCGTATACCTCATAACCGTACCAACGCTGGTACTTGTTATTCAGCAGATTGTTTACTTGCATAAAGGCCGACAAACGGGGTATGATCTGATATTCTGCACTCAGGCTTACGTCTGTTGCAGGATTGAGTGTAAGCGCATTAAACAACACATCGCGTGCGTGTATGCCACCCAGCACATAAACGAAGGCAGATGCACTCAGCTTTGGGGTAATGTTATACGTTACATCGGCTGCTACACGCGTGGTGGGTTGGTGCCATACAAACTGGTCGGTACTGCTGTAAAAGCTATACACCTCGCCGGTAATGCCTGCCGACCAATGATTGGCCACATGATACCTTCCAGAAAGCTGTACAGCAATAGCCTGCACATCCTGATACAGTACATAGAACTGCTTGCGGTCGCCCATATCGTTCAGGTAGGTAGGCATACCCAGATAGTTGAGCCAACTGGCCTTTACACCATAGGCAAAATGCTCGCCACCACTACCCTGTACCTTCAGGTACACCTCATCGCGCTTGGTTTGCTGCACCATGTAGCTGCTTCGCAGGTACGGGTTCTCTGTTGTCAACTGTGCGTAGGTATTCTGCCTGATGCTCGCCAACCAACCACCCGTTACCATCATACTGATGTTGGGCAACCGGAAATTGACTTCAATATTTGGCAACAACCAGGTAGCATTGTTTTTGCCAAGACCAAAACCCGCCAATGCATGACCAGAAAAATTGGTAGTATTCAGCACCACACCCGGCGATGCCACTATATAGTTGTTACCCGTGGTCAGGGTATCGGCTTTGTAGCTGGTAACTGCACCTTCTACATCCATATGCAGCCCCAGCTCTTTGTTGATGTTGTAGGTAATGGGTGCCTTCAGCGTAGCTGTAAGCTCATTGGTATTATACTTTGCACCATAATAAGACACCCCAACTTCCGGACTATAGGTAAATTCTGCCGATGTATCGCGCTTATTGGTGAGCGATGCCAATGCATTCACCCCCGTATACGCCTGCCTTACGGCATCCTTGGCATAGTGGTATAAATCGTGGTCGTAACCGTAGTAGTAATAACGATTATGAGATGCATTAAGGCCAAAATGCCAGTCGTTGGCTGCCTTGTGCACATCGGCAGTAGCCTCCATACCAGACAAAGAAGACTGTTGGTTCTCTATCCTACCCTTCTGAGACAGGTGGTGCAAATGAATAGCCGATTCGTAATCCTTACCCTTTATGAGCCCTATGCCCGCATCGCCATAAATAGTACCTACATTACCTGCACCCACCTTTACATAGTTGGCAAAAGGTTGGTCATTCAGGTTTTTGCCCAAAGCCAGCGGCCTGAGCGGTGTAGAATTGTATGCGTAGTAGAGTGTTTGTTGTGGCACATCATACTTTAGCCGGGGCATAGAGGTATCGGTAGCCGGTAGTTGCGGCTTCCATTCGGGCTTGGGGGCTTGCTTTACCCTTGGCTTGTAAGACTGTACTACCTCTATAGTAGACCCCTTCAGTACGGTGTCTGCCTTGCGCTGTGCTGTAGCACCCGTAGCCGCCAGTAACGATATCATCAACAGGCTGTGCCTTGTGTTCATTGTCATGCCTTTTTCCGATTAATCTTCAAGCTTGCTTTGTTGCTTTTCCAGCTTTTTCACTTCTTCCAGTTTGCGGGTGGCCTCCTGTTTCAGGTCGGCACTCTTTGTATTCTTTACTATGCTTTGCAGCAATGCCTTTGCATTAAAATAATCTTTTTGCTTCAGCAATACATCAGATAGCAATAGATAAGATTTGCCCACCCATGTGTCGTAGCCCGATGACAAACGGATACTTTCATTGGCCGCCTCCTCGGCCTCGGCAAAACGCCCCTGCTGGTACATGACCTCCGCAATCCGATAGCGCGACTCGGCGGCTATCTCCGATGTTCGGTTAACAGCTATCTGCCGGAAGGCCTCTATTGCCGCATTACCCTTCTCTGTAGCCTGCAGGCAACGTGCCTTGTAAAACCTTGCCTCGGTAGTGCCCTCTGCAGATATACCGGGTATATTCAACAGCGTATCGGCATACATATTGGTTTCTGTACAACGGGCCGTGTTGAAGGCACTCTTCAGCAAACCGCGGTATATATTTTCGCTGCGGCTGTTTTCGGCACTGTTGGTACGCAGGTTATTGTAAATCGTCCACGCAGCTTCGTAGTTTTTCAACTCCATAGCCACAATACCGGCACGCATGGCACTACTTTCCGAAAAGTCGTTCCATGGTGTTTCCAATACCTTGTTATAATGCTCCAATGCATCATTATATTTTTTCAGACGGTAGTTACATTCAGCCAAATAATAATGTGCCTTTACCGAAGACATACCTTTGGGGTAATGTAACAAATAATCGGAAAAAGCACGGCGTGCATCCTGCCACTTACCAGCCGAAAACTGCGACTCGCCCGCTGAATAATAGGCCGCTTCCACTGCCGTACTATCGCCCGATGGCAAATTGCCTTCACTCAACAAATCGGCATATTTGCCGGGTTGGTTGGTTTGTACATACAGTCCCTTTAGTGCTTCCAGCGCGGCAAAGCGTTCTTCGGCACCGGGGTGCTCCAGCACTACCTTGCGGTATGCAGCAATAGCCCCTGCATTGTCATTCATTTGCTGCATGGCAAAACCAGTCTTCATCAAAGACCGCGATGCAAAGCTCTTATCTACCGACGAGTCGTAGAGATAGCGCAATATGGGCAGAGCCTGCTTGTAGGCTTCCATGTCCATATGCGTCAATGCTATTTCGTAACGGGCATTTAGTGCGTAGGCCGATGCCGGCTTGCTTTTAGCTATCTGCTGCATCAGGGTCAGCTTTTCACTGTTACGATTCAGCAGCCCCAGTAGTATACCCTTCTGAAAGGTCGCGTATTCGCCATTGGCACCACCACCCGCTATTATCTTTTCGTAGAGCGACAGGGCCCTTGTATAGTTCTTTTGCAGGAACACCGCATCTGCTTCCAGTACGGCAGCCTCGGCCAGCGAGTGGCGGTCTTCGGCTACCGACTTTTGTGCCTGACTGAAATAGTCTTGTGCTGCCACAAAGTTGCCCGTTTCCATAGCCGAATAACCCATGGTAATGTAGGCATGGTTCAGTGTACTTTGCGGGCTGATGCGGTTAACAACAGCCATATCCCCTATACGGCTCACAAAATTCTGCGAGTAGGTTATGGCATCCTGATATCGCTTTTCGGCATAGGCTATCTCGCCTCGCCAAAAGTAGGCAGCACGCTCATACTCGGCACTTACCGGCTGTGTAAGCGAGTTGGCAAAATACTCATCGGCCATTGCCAAATCGCCCTTGCGGTATTGCTGCACCGCATAGCCATAGGCCGTTTTCTGGTATACCTGGCCATACTGGCCATCGCGCACCTTCACATTGTGCAGCAGGCGCAGTGCCTCTTCATATTGGCTGGTTTTCAGCAACAGGTCCGACTTCAGCGTATTGGCCTCATCGCCAAACTGCGAGGTGGGGAATGTGCTGAGAAGGGTATTGGTCATCCTCAGGGCCTCATCGTGGTTGCCGGTCTCGTAACTGAGCCTTGCATACAGTATCATGGCGGCCTCTTGCTGTGCCTTGTTAAAGGTCATATCGGCACAAATGCCAAATGCATTGCGCGCACTTAGTTTGCTGCCGGTTTTCAGGTAACAGTCCCCCAACAGGTACATAGACGTTTGCCCCAGCGAATCTTGTGCATTACTCAGCATCTTGAATTTCTCTGTGGCATTCTTCCATTCGCCCAACCGGTAATAGGTATAGGCCATCTTATAGAGATCTTCCTTGGCTATTTTGGGCGTTTTTTCAAAATAACGCTCAAAATATGGCCGCGCCCGTGCATATTCTTTATCCTCAAAAAGACACTGTGCCGCAAGCAGTTGCAATTCGCGGTCATAAAACGACTTTTCTTTGTCGCCCAACAAGCTGTCTGTAAGTGCCAGTGCTTTTTTTCTATCGCCCTTAAAGTAATAGATTTCGGCTATATAGTACGGCACATAGGGCTTGTAGTCTTTTTCATCTCTTATAATGAAGAAGCTACGCAATGCCTCATCATACTTGTTTTCGTTGTAGCACAGCAAGCCATAGTAGTAGTTGCCCGCAGTATAGTAGCGGGTACCTTTCAGGTCTTTGATGTACGAAAACAGCGGGCGGGCTTTTTCCAGTTGTTTGTTGTTGAAGTAGCTGTAAGCCAGTTCAAACTTCTGATCGCCCACTTCATTATTATCCAGATTGTTGACACCTGCTTTTTCGTAACAGGCTATGGCCTCGGGAAATTTATCGAGCCGGAAATAGTACTGTGCCAAAGCAAACGATAACCGCTGCTGATAGGCAGGGTTGGCCAAATCGCTCAACACAGCCGTTGCAAACGGTGCTGCATTGGCTGCATTGCTACCCAGCTTACCCAATGCAGCATTGTACCTTGCCTTGTCCTCGTCCGACAAATCGGGCTGCCCGGCAATTTCCCCATACTGCTGTGCCTGCATGCCAGACAAGGCTACCTGACCCGATACGGCCGAGTGACCATGGTGCCGCAACTCGTCGGACAAGGCCGGCAAATAATTGCGGGGAGTCTGAGATATATTCACCTGTGCATGGGTTTGCACCGCCTTCATAGAGGCAATACAAGCCAGTGCAAACAAAGCAGATTTCGGAGTCAACAAATTCATCAGGCGGTTTTAGAATGTCCACGTCAGGTTCACACTTGGGAACAGCGGTAGCTGATACTTCTTGGTGTTTGTCAGACGGTCAACGAAAAATATATTATTTCTATTATATGCGTTAGTAACAGCAGCAGTCACATCAAGTCCCGAACGCTCGTTAATTTTAATCTTCTTCTTGGCAGAGATGTCTAAACGGTGAAACCACGACAGACGACCACCATTGATTACATCGGCATACATCACACCAATGCTGCCATTGTTTTGTGTGGGGTTACCCGTAAGCGACATGTCTATATTCTCGTAATAGCCCTGTGTTTGGGTAAAAGGGAATGGAGAGCGCAAATTGTAACGGGCAGACAGTTCCCAATCTTTTTTAGAGCCCGCTGTGTACGATGCCACAAGGTTGCTGTTGAAACGTGTATCGAATGGTGCAGGATAGGTTTGTTTGTTACCCTTGGCATCTACACCAGTGTAGTTTACCACCTGTGCGCCCATAGCCATCCACAAGTACACGCGGTCGCGGCTATACTTGGCACTAAGGTCCAGACCACTGGCTACACCAGACGAAGCCTGAAAATCGGGGTCGGAAGACAATTTCTTATTACGGTTCAGCTCTATGATAGGAGAGAAATATTTGAACCATGGTTCAAAGTTCAACTCTACTTTGTTTACGTCCACTTCTACACCAAATACCGCATGGTAAGACTTTTGCAGGTTAGATTTTACAATCTCTCCATCGGCATTTCTTATTTGCTGGTCGGGGCTCAACAAGAAGCCTGCAAAAAGGTTTACGATGTCTATATCAGACTTGGTGCTTACAATAGACTGAGAATACACACCCGCTGAACCCTTCATACGCACATTTTCAGATACATTGGCCTTGATACCAATACGTGGCTCCGGAGACAATTTGTTCAACTCTGAATAATACTGAAAGCGCATACTGGGCTCAATAATCACCTTTTTATTCAGGTTGTGGCGGTACATAAAGTACAAAGCTGCAATAGTTCCCTGCCTGTCTTGTGTGGTAGAAAAACCAGTACTGCTGTAATAACTGAGAGAGGTATTAATACCATTCACCTCCACACCGTATTTCAACTGGCTGTAGTTGGGTAGGAAATAGGTAAAGTTCATAGCCGCCTCAAAGCCACCTATACTGCTGGTACGCGGTATGGTATCGGTTGCAGAATTGAACTTCTCAGACGATATATCGTAGTTCGAATAAGCAAGTTTACCATCTATAAGGGCCGATGTACCCGCAGGGGAAAGCACAAACGTTAAACCACCACCTTTTGTCTTCCAACGGTAGTCCGCCACTTTTTCACCATCAGCATCATTCAGCAAATTAGCACGGTCATCAAAATTGAAACCGAACAAATTCACCTTGCTACCGCTACCGCCATTCAGGGTCACCTTACCATACAGGTCACGAAACTCGAAGGGCAAACCATTTTTATACACATCGCCCAAGCCACTGTACAAGCTTTTAGACGTTTCGTACAAATAGCTTTGTTTGCCGGTAACAAGGAAGGTAACACCCGAACCATCATCTTTTTTCGACTTCACCAACGGCCCTTCTACCATAGCACGGGTCATGATGGGCGAAGCCGACACCAGGCCCGATATTTTATTCTTATTACCGTCACGGGTATGCACGTCTACAATAGCCGCCGTACGGTTGCCATACTGGGCATTGAAACCAGCCGTGTATACGTCTACGTTACGGATAGCCTCGGTCTCGAACACCGAAAACAACCCTATAGAGTGGAATGGGTTGTATATAGTAACCCCATCCAGATAGATACCTACCTGAGACGGAGAACCACCACGAATAAATATCTGACCACCCTGGTCGCCGGTAAATACCACACCCGGTATTACCTGCAGGTACTGAGCCACATCGGGCTCACCACCCGCACTGGGCAGCATCTTCAACTGGCGGGGTGTAACAGTTGTAACCCCCGTATTGATGCGGGTGAGCTTTTCCGTCTTTCTTCCCGATATTTCTACACCCTTCAGCGATACTTCTTTCTGTGCTATCAGAATTTTCTTATTTACTACAGCATCGGCAGCCAAATCCACCTCGGTAAGGCTGCTATCATACCCCAATGCTGTAATCAGCAATTGATACTTGCCAGCCGGCAAATTCAGCGAGAAATAACCGTTTACATCGGTTTGCACTCCGGTTTTGCCATCTACCACCACCACGTTGGTGTATATCATTGGCTCACCAGTTTTTTTGTCATACACAAAACCTTTAATGGTACCACTGCTCTGGGCACTGGCAGATAAGGGCAATAGAAAAAAGAGTAATGCGGCCATCAGGCCGATGCACTTTTGCATACAGAATTGTTTTGTTTTAATGTGTGACTTAATACGTTTTCGTTGCGTGGAAGTCAATGTTAAGCCCGACAAAGATAGGAATAACCATATGGGTTACAAATGCTATAATTTTGTGAAAGTTAACACCCCACAAAGCCCAGCCTGATGAGGGCTTTGTGGGGATATTTTATACCTTCACCGTCTTCCATGTTCCCTTCCTGAAAAACAGGAATACAATTATCGCCATAACCGTCTCGGCTACCGGTACAGCAATAAAAACACCTGTAACGCCTATGCTTGTGTAGCGATGCAACAACCACGCAAATGGTATCTGAAACACCCAAAAACCAAAGAAATAGACCCATGTGGGTGTTTTGGTATCGCCGGCACCATTAAATGCCTGCGTTACTACCATACCTATACCATAAAAAATGTAGCCCGAACTAATGATTTGTAACGCCAGCGCAGCATATTCCAATTGTTCGGTCTGCGCAATGGGTATAAACATAGCCGCCAATGGTCTGGCGAAAAACAAGAATAACAGGGTAACCAACGCCATAAACACAACATTGTATTTTATAGTCATTTTTACACTTTCCTCGGCACGCTGGGGCAATGAGGCTCCCAAATTTTGCCCTACAAGCGTAGCTACAGCATTGCTCATACCCCATGCCGGCATAATAAAGAAAACCACCATACGTATAGCAGTCTGGTAACCAGCCGATGCCGCACTACCATATTCGGCCACCATAGATGCCAAAAATATCCAACTGGCCGATGCTATGATAAACTGAAATGTAGCCGGTGCAGCAATGTTTATCAGCCCCCGTATAATACTCCAATCGGGCGTAAAGTGCTTCATCTTTATGTTCAGCGAGCCCGAAGCCTTGCCCAGATGCCACAACTGGTATACCACCCCTATGCTGCGCCCTGTGGTAGTGGCAATAGCCGCCCCCGTAACTCCAAATGGCGTAAAGTGCAACATGCCAAAGATGAGTATAGGGTCCAGTGTTATATTGATAGCATTGGCCAACCACAGGCTTTTCATAGCAATAGACGCATTGCCTGCACCACGAAAAATGCCATTGATGAGGAATAGCAGAATAATAACGATATTAAACCCATACATGATGCGCGCATAGGGTAGGCCCTGTGCAATGGCCGCTGGCTCGGCCCCCATCAGCTTCAGTATATCTTCGGCAAATAAGAAACCGGGTATACCAATGGCTATAGAAGCTACAATACCCAGCAAAATGGCTTGCGCCCCGGCATGCGATGCCCCTTCAAGGTCTTTCTCGCCCACCCTGCGGGCTACCATAGCCGTTGCTGCTGCACTAAGGCCTATACCCAGCGAGTACACAAGGGTTATTACCGACTCGGTAAGCCCCACTACCGAACCGGCATGTACACCCAGTTTGTTCACAAAGTAAATGTCTACCACAGCAAAAACCGACTCTAATGCCAGCTCCAGCATCATGGGTATAGCCAGCAGAGCTACTGCCAGTTTCAGGTTGATGGTAGTATAGTCGTGTTCATCGCCCCGTAAGGCCGATTTTATTATTTGTTTATAGTTGGTCTTCTCATGACCACTTTGTCTTAATTGGTTCATTGCATGAAATAATATAGTAATCATGCAGATAACACTACCTGCAATGGTTGTAAAAAAGTATAATATTGCTTACTTAAGCATTTAGCGGCTTCATTGTATACAGGGCATGAGTAGCCTGTACCCACAATGTTTGGACGGATACAATACTGACAAGAAAATGGGACCGATAACTATGGCAAAAGCTGATTATTGGTTGCAGATACTGTGATTGTATCCGATACAAACCTATCTCCTTCTACGTATTGCTTCAGTCGTTCTATCATGGCAGCCATTTCGTCTGGCAAGCTATCGTTTTGTGTAGCTATGCCCGCCGGGCCATTCGCTATCACAGTTATCAGTGTGCCTTCGGCGGTTGGCAGAAGTTCTACAGATGCCGATAGGAATTGTGGCAAGCCACCGGGTAGCGGCAACGGTATTACATGCCCTTGTTCGTCAGACACCGTAAGCTCCATTACCAACGACTTTTGCATAGTAACGCTGGCATAAAATACTCTGCGCCAACGTTGCCTGTGCACCCCATCGAGATAGCTGTAATGAAATATGCCACCAGTTTCGGGAGCCAGTTCAGACACCTGCATATCGGCACCAAATGGAGCCCACCAGTTTACAAGATGTTTTGCAAGCGTAAACGCGCCCCATACATCGGCAATGTTGGCACTTAAATGTGCCTGCATTTCTATTGTAGTATTCAGTGTAGTGTTTTTGCTCATGGACGGAATTGTTTTGGGTTTACTTATTATATGTTTATCTGTGTGTTGTTACGTATAAAAACATTATGCAAAGCAATGTTGCTTTGCTTCTATAAAAAAAGAACTGTGCAAAAAAGCGAAAAGTTGATGAACAAAGGCACTTTGTTGGCAGACTGTTGCGCAATGTGTTTGTGAAACAACATGCATTATGCAGTATTTTCTGTAGCAAATACCACAAAAAAATGCCCAAAAAACACCCACAATAATGCACCAGCATATAAACGCTGGTGAAAAGCGGGCGCAAATGTAGGAAACAACTGCAAGACGCAAAAAAATAAAGGGACCTCACGGCAGTGCCGGGAGGTCCCTCAGTATCGTATACAACTATATTAGTCGCGAGCCGATTGGTGGTTTTTTCTCCACTCTTCGTTGCTCTTGCTATAATAGTCCATAAGGAATTTGTACTTATGGTAACGTCTGTGGTGTGCCTTCCACGGTTTGTAGTTTTCTGGTGCTTCATCAGACCAATAATCTATCTGTCCGCACTTGGTTTTATGCTCGTTTTTGTCGCAGCAAGAATGATGCTCTTCGGCAGCAGAAAGTTCTTTCTCCGACTCGCGCTCATCTACAACCAAACGACGCTCCTCATGCCTTCTCGAAGGTGTTTCTTCGTAGCGGCGTGGTGCAGTACGTGGTGCTGGTGCTATCATATCGTCTGTAACAGGCGATGCGCTTGCTTTTTTAGTAGCTTTCTTTGCTGCTTTCTTTGCAACAGGAGCCTTGGTAATAGCTGCTGGTGCAGTCTTTGCAGGTTTTGACGCTACAGGAGCCGGAGCGGGCTTGGGGGCTGCCACTGGCTTAGGTGCTGGCGCAGGTGCTGCTACAGGCTTGGGCGCAGGTACAGGTACCGGCTTTGCAGCCACTGGCTTGGGTGGTGCAGGAACTGGCTTGGGTGCCGGAGGGGGCACTGGTACCGGCTTAGCAGCTACTGGTGCAGCAGGCTTCACAACTGACGGTGCAGGCTTTGTTACCGGTACTACGGGACGCGCAACCGGAACTGGCACACGGTTCACCGGAGCAGTTTCTTTTTTCACCGCAGGAGCCGGTTTGCCCTTCGGTGTTTGTGCATTCAGCGTGCCTATGGTTAGTAAGGTGGCCGCTAATACAGGAACAACGATTTTCGTCATAAGAATACTTTTGTTAAGGCGAAGATATAAAAAAACGTGACGTGCAATACTATTTTCAGGGTTTTTCCTATAAATACTTGCCTGCGCAAAATAGGAGGATTTTATGGCGTATAACCAACTACACAGCCAAATTATTTTATTAATGAACAGCTTTGTTATATCTTGACACCCTACATACACTCAGAATATGAAACACATAACCAAATATGCCCTGCTGGGCATGGCACTTTGCAGTATGTCTTTTCGCGGAGACCGTGCCGCCAAACCCGATATGCACATTGTTGGCCTCATAAAAAACGAAGGTTTTCATCACTCGCAAATAATGAATTCCCTATTTGAACTGACCGACGTAAACGGCCCGCGCCTTACTGGCTCACCCGGCATGTACAATGCCGAAGTATGGGCTGCCAATCAGTTGAAAAAATGGGGCATGAAAAACGTAAAAATTGAAAGATGGGGTGGCTTTGGCAAGGGCTGGCAAATAGACAAGGCCTATCTGGCCATGCGCACCCCCTATTACCAACCATTAATAGGGGTGCCACGCGCATGGACACCCGGCACCGATGGTTTGCTGGCAGCCGATGCCGTACTGGTGCGTATTGATAAGGTTGAAGATATGGCCAACTACGCAGGCAAACTGCGTGGCAAAATTGTTGTACTATCCAACCTCTCGGGCGAAGGCAAAATAAACTTCAATGCCGATGCCCGCAGGCTGACGGATGAAGAACTGCAAAAAATGGAAGGCGACAGCCATCTGGACGATGGCCCTACCAACCTGAGCCGGAAAACCAATAAACCCGCTTCCCGCTTCAACCTACGCGCAGCAATAGACTCCTTCCTGATGGAAGAAGGCGCATTGGCTGTGGTAAGTGGTGGCCGTGGCACTATGGGTACCGTATTCACATCGAACGGGGCTTCGCGCAAGTGGAATGCCAAACCCGTACTGCCCGATATGGAAGTAGGCAGCGAACATTTAGGAATACTGGGCCGACTGCTGGAAGCCGGCAAAAAAGTAACAGTAGAAATAGAATCAGAAACATCTTTCATCACATCAGACTCTACAGAGTATAACGTAATAGCCGAAATACCGGGTACAGACCCCAACCTGAAAGAGGAATTGGTAATGCTTGGCGCACATCTGGATAGCTGGCACGCATCTACCGGCGCTACCGACAACGGTACTGGCAGCGTGGTAATGATGGAAGCCATGCGCATACTAAAGGCTATAGGGGTAAAACCCCGCCGTACCATAAGACTGGCCCTGTGGAGTGGCGAAGAGCAAGGCCTGCTGGGCTCGCGCGGTTATGTAAAAAAACACTTTGGCGACCGCCTGACCATGAAACTGAAACCAGAACAAAAACTGGTATCGGCCTACTACAATCTGGATAATGGTGGTGGTAAAATACGTGGCATTTTCTTGCAGGAAAATGACGAGCTGCGCCAAACATTTGCCGGCTGGCTGGCCCCATTTGCCGACCTTGGAGCTACTACCGTAACGGCGCGCAACACGGGTTCTACAGACCATATCTCTTTTGACGAAGTCGGTATACCGGGCTTTCAATTTATACAAGACCCGCTGGACTATGGCACCCGTACCCACCATACCAATATGGACAGCTACGACCGTGCCAGCGAAAGCGATCTGAAACAAGCAGCCGTTGTGGTGGCATCGTTTGTATACCACACGGCTATGCTACCCGAAAAACTGCCTCGCAAACCACTACCAAAAGTGAATACAGCACCAGACAGTTACCGCAGATAACACCATACATTAAAGCAACGCCCCCGTTTTTCTTCCGGGGGCGTTGCTTTCCGGATAATTGAACCAGCGCACAGACGTTTGCTACACACATCACTACATAATGCAGGCACAGTAAGCGCAGAATACACTGATTTATTAATTTTTACACAAAAAAGATGGCCCTCATACCAACATTCTGCAAAAATATGTGGTCTAATACTGTTTGATAATGTGCGGGTAACCTACATAAGACTTTGCGTAACTAACTTTGGCATTTCCATTGCCCTAAACAACTCACGAATGAGATATATACTACACATACTGGCAGTATTTTTTATTCTATCTGGTTCGCTTACTACAAAGGCACAAATTGTAGCACCAGACTCTATATGCCTTGGCTCCAGTATCAATTTCAACTCGGCCAAACCAGCCGTTACCTACCACTGGGATTTTAATAACGTCAATGTAATACAAACACCTTCACCATCAACACTGGTAGCATCAGGTTTTAACGTCCCATCATGGTCGTGCTTTATGAAAGATGGTCCCAACTACTATCTGTTTGTATCCAGCTATAATACGGGCAACATCATCAGGCTGAATTATGGAACAAGCATTTATAGCACACCTGTCATTACCAATTTGGGTACACTGGGGGGCACAGCCACTAATACCGAGTGTATGGATCTGGCAAAAGACAGCCTGACGGGAGATTGGTATGGGCTGTTGGTAAACAATAGTCAGCTGATAGTAGTAAGTTTTGGCTCGTCGCTCAGCAATACACCTACATTTACTATGACACCATACCCGCAATTGTTGTGGGCTCACCAAATCACCATCAAACGTTGGCATGGCAACTGGCATGCATTTGTAGCCAACCGAAATAGCTGCATCACCCGGTTCGATTTCGGGTCGGCCCTCACCAACCCGCCTACCGTAACCAATATTCCCAACGTGGGTGGCGTAGCCAATCCTTGCAACTTCAGCCTGTATGAGCAGGCCGGCAACTGGTACATGCTCATCACCAACCTGATAAATGCTACCGTAAGCCGATACAGTTTTGGCCCCAACCTGCTGAACAATGCCCCTACAGGCACCTTACTGCCAGCACCTGCCGGTATGCTGAACCTGCCCCGACCAGTATTCATACTTAATGACTGCCATAACAACCTGATAGCCTATGTGGTAAACGAAACCGGCAACCTGATACGATTGAATTTTGCCGGAGACATTACCAACATGCCTGTATATACCAATATGGGCCCTACTGGTGTAACCAGTGTAGCCTCTGGTGCCACCTGCGCCTATGCCGATTCTTTTTACTACCTGCTGCCCAACTTTAGTGCTGGCACGGTCAGCAAGTTTCGCCCACTCGACTTTACACCACCCACATTCCTGCAATACTTCAATGCCCTGCTGCCATGGACGTTTACTACAACCGGCCCGCACGATGTATCGCTCTTTTTAGACATGGGTCGTCCATCAGGCCCCTCAGTGGGTTGCAAACGGGTAACTGTCGTAAATGTATCGCCCATTACCGGGGTACATACACTATGTGTGGGCGGTAGCACCACCCTGAGCAATGCAACAACTGGTGGCACATGGACGGCTACGCCCCCAGGCGTAGTTACCATTCATCCCACAACAGGTGTAGTATCGGCAGTAGGTGCCGGCACCGCTACGATTACCTATACGGCCCCCGGTGGTTGTACAGCCACATTTACCATGACCATCAACCCATCGGCCCCCATAGCAGGCAATACACCACTATGCGTGGGTGCAAGCATTACTCTTACCAATCCGGTATTGGGTGGCTCTTGGGTAAGTGGCAGCACAGGTGTTGCTACAGTAACTACAGGGGGCGTGGTTACAGGCGTTGCTACTGGCACATCAGTCATTACCTATACGGCTACAGGTGGTTGCATCTCTACTGTGGTAGTAACCGTACTACCCACCCCACCCATTTCGGTACCACCGGCCATATGTATTGGTAGCACCGGCACCGCTACAAGTACCGTTATGGGGGGCACATGGGGCAGTAGTGCTACTACAGTAGCTACCATAGACCCTGCCACAGGTGTCATTACCGCACTTGCCGCTGGCAGCACCACCATTACCTACTCAACCGGTACGGGCTGCCCCGCCATAGCCGTGGTATCGGTTGTGGCTGTAGCTCCCATTACAGGTGGCCCACTGCTGTGCATGGGGCATAGCATTACCCTTAGTAGCAGCATACCCGGTGGGGTATGGAGCAGTGGCTCGCCAGCGATAGCTACCGTATCGGCATCGGGCATGGTGAATGGGTTGACACCGGGTACCACCGTTATATCCTATTCACTAAGCAGTTGCTCGTCTTCCAAAATAATAACGGTAACCGCCATGCCCACAATTAGTAGCAGCCTGTCGCAAGTATGTACTGGGTCGGCAGTGGCCATCAGTGCCACACCGGGTGGTGGCACCTGGGCAAGCAGCAATACAGGGGTAGCTACCGTTACTACCAACACCGGTGTGGTAACCGGTATAACCCCCGGCACCACTACCCTTTCGTATGTGGTAACGGCTGGTTGTTTTGCGGCTACTACCATTACCGTCAATATGAACCCGGCAGTTATTGCCAGCCCCGGCATCATTTGTCAGGCAAGTAGTGCCTACATTACATCATCGGCCGGCGGGGGCACATGGTCTTCGGCCAACCCATCTATTGCTACCATAGGTAGTACCGATGGACTGGCTACAGGTATCAACACAGGCACCACGTTGGTAACCTATTCCGTATCGCCGGGCTGTTACCAAACTACGGTTGTTACGGTGAACCCTGTACCATTGCCACCAATTACTGCACCTCTACATTATTGTCAGGGGGCAGCCGCCAGTGGGCCGCTTACAGCCACAGGCACCAATCTGGTATGGTACACATCGGCCACAGGTGGTTTTGGCAATACAACTCCTCCTATACCGCCCACATCTATACCAGGCATACACACATGGTATGTAAGTCAGGTGCAGGGAGGTTGCGAAAGCAATCGCACCCCACTGAACGTAACCATACACCCCACACCGGTGCTGAATATAGCCCGGGAAGACACATCGCTATGCATATACGACACAGTAACCCTATGGGCTACGGGTACCACCTTCAGCGGAATACAATACTCGTGGACTGTGCCCGGCCATGCAATTATTACTGCCGGCAACCTGAACGCATCGGGATTACAACTGGTCTTTAACGACAGCAAGTATGGCAACATGATAGTGCTTACTGTAGGCGACGGCTATGCACCCTGCGATGTAAGCGATACCGATTACGTAAAAATAGACACGAACCTGCCCGAAGCACACTTCTACGTGAAACCATATATATGCCCCAATGAGGAGGTTGAAGTGGCCCTTACATGGCGCACAGAAAAAATTGCCGACTATGTGTGGAATTTCGATGGAGCCACAATCATCACCAAAAACTCGAATAATGGTGGCCCCTATAAAATAGCATGGGATGCACCCGGCAAACACATTGTAACAGTAACTGCAAAAAGTGGTGGTGCCTGCCCCGACTATATAGCGGCCGATACCGTGCAGGTGGTAAACCCCGATGCCCGTATAGACTCTATTCCATCTACGCTTTGTGCCGGCGACAGCGTAGAATTCCGCCCCATAGTATATAATGCAGCTAACAACTATACATGGGCGCCAGACCATTATTTTGTGCAGAACAACTCGTACAGCATATGGGGCAAAATAGACCGTGCCGGCTTTGTAACACTAACGGTTACAGACCCATATGGCTGCACCGCAACCGAAAAAATAATGGTAAACGCACAGCCATGTTGCGAGGTGGCACTACCCAACGCCTTTACACCTAATGGCGATGGTAAAAACGACAGATTCCGCCCCATTACATCGGGCCACCATGTCATACATGTCTTCAGAGTAAAGAACCGCTGGGGCCAAACAATGTTCGACAGCGGCCACGAACCACTGGGCTGGGACGGCACCCTGAACGGAGAACCACAAGACATGGGTACCTATTTCTACTACCTGCGCTACGACTGCGAAGGTGTATCGAAAGAGATGAAGGGCGATGTGACACTGGTACGGTAACAGTGGTTACATACATCAAAAGTAAGGGTCGCCAATCGGCGACCCTTACTTTTGATGTGTATCATTGCAGTAGCAATACCTATTTCTTTCTCAGGATAATGAACATCTGCGATGTTTTGGCGAATGGCTTGCGCAACAGGTCGAATCCGGCAAAAAGACCCGCCAATACCGGGAACAACGGATGCTGAATGGCAGGACGTTGTGCATTCACATTTACCAGCTTTTTCTTTTGCAGCCACCCCAAAATGCTCACAGCCCAAAACGGTGCCCCTTGCGTATAAGTAAGCGACTCTACACGCAAATTGGCTTTTTCAGCTGTCTTACGGAAACTTTGCTCGGTGAACAATACCCAGTGGCGCGGGCAGTGCAACCCACCCCAAGAGTTAAAGATGCGTGCATCAAAACTATCGTAATTGGGAGTTTTTATCAGTACCAGCCCCTGGTCTGTCAATACACTTTCTATACCCTGCAATACCGCCAGCGGATTTTCTACGTGCTCTATTAGGTTCAGCAGCAAAACAAAGTCGAACTTCTGATTAGTTTTGAAATCCTCTATCTTGCCACAGAAATACTCATGCCCATTCTCGCGCGCCAGCTTTTCGGCATCGGCATCAAGGTCTACCACTTGGGTAAACTTTACGCGGTCTGTCAGCGATTTCATAACATTCAGCAACCAGCCCGAGCCACCACCCACGTCCAGCACTTTCAAATCGCCCTTCAGCTTACCCAGCACATTGGTGAACAGTCTTTTGTCCATCCATTCCTTAATGCTATCTACTATCGTTTTCTTGTTCTTCAGAAACGAATAGTAGTTAGAAGGATATATAATGGAAAGCTTATCTACAGGTATTGGGTCTATGCGCAGCAACTTACAATTCTGACATTCGTAGAAGTCGTAATTATCTTTTGTGGTATGATATTCTATATCGGTAGAGGTACTGTGGTAAACAAAGTCGGTTTTACCACACAGAAAGCAAACAGGTTGATGCATTTTGATCTATTTGTTAAACAGCCGCATGAAGGTACTGAAATAATTGGTATTTGTCTTGGCCATATCTTGGGCAAGCTCTGTATCGCGCAGGTACTCTTCTAAATCACCCAAGCGAGTACAAGAAACTGAAGGGTCCCAATGATGCAGCAAATGACGGTTAAAACCTGCGCTACCCAGTGTAGAAGCAATAGGCCCAACACCAAACATACGGTTGGTTTCCCCCTGATTTTCCTTTGTATAGTCTACATTGGCCTTGGCATATTCGCTACGGTGCTCTAACAACTGGCGCAGAGACAAAAAAAACGGAAACATAACCCCTATGGCCGCGGCCCATGTTATGGCTACCTGCCAGTAACCAGCGGCTACAAGGGCTGTAAGAATGCTAAGATTGAGGAGTGCCCCGGCAATGGTCATTCTTTTATTAGTGCGAATTATTTCGGGATTAAGCCCTTCCACCGCCTGTACAACTTTATTGCGCTCGGCCACAACCCTGAACACACGTATACCCGTGAGAGATTCTATGATGAAACGCCAGTTGAGCGGCTCAAAGTAGGTATTCTCCGTATCGCGCGTGGTACCAAGGTACCTGTGATGATCGAAATGAATAACACGGTAAAACTTGATGTGCAAACCAGCTATCAACCCAATAAAAATATCGGCCAACAGGTCGTTCATCTTTTTATCGGGGGCAATGTTATAATGCGATGCCTCGTGAATGTAGAGATGGATAAAAGCAAACCAGTACCCTGTAAGCACTGCCCCCAGTGGAATAGTAAGCCAAAACCACGAAGGGTAATGCTGCTGCATATATGCCACACCTGCCAAAGTAGCTATCTGCAAACCATATCCTATAAATATCTCGAACCAAACCTGTGCGTATTTGGGCTTCAGGCTCGCCTTGAATTGTTTATAAGATTGTCCTTTACTGTCTGTAAGGTGGCTCTTTTTTACAAGTTCTGAAAATAAAGGTTCCATCGTCTGATATCTAAAATGCTTTTATATTAAAGACTACATCACAAAAATACGCAAAAACATACATACATATGTTCCTTCAGCTCATTATTTGACGAGAATCATCATCTACACCCTGTTACGCAAAAAGAATACAATACAATTCAATTCTGTTTATATCTTACCGTAAGAGCAACACGTTACCCCAAATACCTTGTTGGCTGTGGTAAACGGCATTTCGGCAGAGGTTATGCCCAACAAAATCTTATTGGTTATAGGATTGAATGGACGCATGTTAGATTCAGACCTGCGCTTGAAAATATTATTGAACTTGCGTGCTGCCCATATCATGGGAAACAAACTACCATACAAATAACAAGTGTTTTCTATACTATATTTGGCTTTATTCAGCACAGCATCCAGTGTGCCAATGCGGTAACGCCGGTAGTGCCCCAGATAGTCATCGTGCCCACTCCACAACGAATAAAAGGCAGGAACGGTAATGAAGAACCTGTTGGTGTTACCCACACAATTGGCCTTAATGTTATTCAGCATTTTCAGGTCATCCTCCAAATGCTCCAGTACATCCATCAATATCACCAGCCCATTCTCTATTCGGGAAGGTATACTTAACGTTTTTTCTATTTTGGCACCCTTTGTAGCCTCAATTTCCTCTTTCGTATAATTGATGTCTACCAAGTATACCTTGGCTATTTTATCTTTGAATTCCCGCTCCAGCGTAATGGCAAAAAAACCCGAGCCCGAACCCACATCTACTATAGTTACCGGAGCGTTTGCAGCAATCACTTTTTTAGTGTAGGCTATCAGGGGTAATATTTTACTTTGGTAATACCAGTGTACATCAGGGTTTATACCGTTTTCCAATTCTTTTAAGTCCATTAAGCTGCATTTATGGGTGTAGCGGCAAATTTAGTAAATTTAATTACTTTTGATTCTCACTAAATATATCATCATAACGGGCTGCAGCTATTGCCGCCTGGTATTTATACGTTCAGATGAATCGTTCTATAACCAACTCCGTCAGGTATATGATGGACAACTGGCTGCCTACAGCCATCAGAGATTCGCGATGGTTCACATGGCCCTTTTTCTACTACTGGTTCAAGGGCAAGAACATAGACTTGTACATGGACCTGAAAAAGCTGGCGTATGAAATGACCGAAGAGGAATTTTCAGAGATGTACCGTACGGTAGAAAGTGTGGCCTATACCCGCCCTACCGACATGAACATGCCCAGTGTAGACTACCTCATAAGCCAGATAGACAAAAATGCCCGCAACCTGCTGGATGTGGGCTGTGGCCGTGGCTTCCTGCTAAACACTATTGGCGAAAGGAATCCGGGCATACAACTTACCGGTTGCGACCTGTACGACAACATACCCACCCTGCAAAAGGCTGCTTACCAAAAAGGTTCTGTCTATAAACTGCCGTTTGAAGACAATGCTTTTGACGTGGTTACCTGTACGCATACCATAGAGCACCTGCGCGAGGTGCCATCGGCCATTGCCGAACTGAAACGGGTAGCCCGCAAACAACTGATAATTGTAGTGCCCTGCCAGCGTTACTTCTATTATACAATGGACCTTCACCTCAACTTCTACCCTATTGCATCTTACCTGCAAAAAGAAATACATATAGAAAAGAATACCTGTACCGATGTACAGGGCGACTGGGTATATATTGGCTACCTGAATAAATGATCTCTGTAAGTAAATGAAGAACATGAAACCTTCACAACCCGCCCCTACCAACCATGCCGGCAGCAAGGATATCCTTTTATCGTTGGTCATTCCCTGCTACAACGAGTCTGCAAGAGTGGGCATCATGCTACAGGGCATTGCCGACTTTCATACCAAATGGCCCGGCCGGTACCAGGTAGTAGTAGTAGACGATGGCAGCAAGGACGATACAGCCGAAAAAATAGGCCAATTGCTGGGCAAAGAATACACACACCTCAAAGAAAAAGTAACGCTGCTGCGCATGCCCGCCAACGGCGGTAAGGGTGCTGCATTAAAGATGGGTGTAGCCGCCGCTACAGGAGACTACATTCTGACACTGGACGCAGATATGTCTACCAAACCAACAGATTTGCTGGCATGGGAGAAAAGGGATAAGAATTTGTTTGATGGTAGCGAAGCGGTACATATTGGCTCGCGCAAACATCAGGATGGCGATGTGCAGGCACTAAAAAGTCGTCGGTTTATAGGAGGCATTTTCAACGGTGTGGTACAAATGTTTACTACACTCAACCTTACCGATACACAGTGTGGCTTTAAGCTATACCCGGCCAATGTAGCCAAAGACCTTTTTGGCAATATGCAAAGCACAGGTTGGGCGCATGATGTAGAACTCCTTTATCAGGCCGACCTGACAGGCATACGCATTGTAGAAATGCCGGTAACATGGGTCAACATGCCAGAGAGTAAGGTGAATGTGGTAATGGACTCCATTAAGATGTTCTTCGGGGTGCTTACCATTTCGTTACGTACATGGTTGTTCAATACATTTCGTCATCCATTTACATTGTCGGCAAATGCCCCTGCCGATTATAAGGCACGGGTACGTGGCAGGGCGGCTTTCAGCATCCTGTCGCTGTTACTGCTTATTGTTATGCCGGCCATGAGCTTCAGTTATGCCGTAACCGGCGACGAACACTGGCATTTCGACTACGGCAACAGCATTTACAACTATTTCTTCAATGGCGATACCGAAGCAGTAACTACCACAACCGGTATACAGTACTATGGTGGTGTGTTCGACTTCATAACCGCCGCAGTGTTCCACCTTTTCCACCCATGGGACCACTATACCACCATGCACTTTATGAATGCGTTGGTAGGTGCTATTGGTATCATCTTTGCAGGCAAACTGGCACGTATGTTCACCGGTTGGGGTGGCGCATTGGTTACCATGCTGTTTCTGGTGTTCTCGCCAAGCTGGTTCGGTCATAACTTTGCCAACCCAAAGGACATTCCCTTCTCGGTAGGTTATACAGCGGGTATATATTTCATACTCTCCTATCTCAAATCTTTGCCCAAACCATCTGTACGCGACATTATTGGTCTTATAGCTGGTATTGGCTGGGCAATGGGTGTGCGTATTGGCGGTTTCCTGCTCATAGCCTATCTGCTGTTGTTTATAGTTTGTTATGCGGCATTTATGGGCCAGCTCAAAACCGCATTTAGTGGCAGAATCATCAAACAATTTGCCATAGTATCGGTAGCCGGCTACCTGATAGCGGTATTGTTTTGGCCCTATGCCCACCCCGACATTGTAGGAAAACCGCTGGAAGCATTAAAAATCATGTCGAACTTCTTTGTGAACATAGGCATGTTGTACGATGGCAGTAAGATTCTCAGTAACCAGATACCATGGTTCTACATACCAAAATACATACTGTATACTGCCCCCATCATAGTGCTCATAGGTTCGGCTATGGGGTTGGGTGCCATTGCCAATATGTTCAAAGTCAATAAACAACAGTTTATTTTTGCTTTGTTCGTAGTGTTTACCATTGTATTTCCGGTTGCGTATGCAGTACACAAACACTCGTCTTTGTACGATGGCTGGAGACACTTCCTGTTCATCTATCCACCGCTGGTTGTGGTTGCAGCCATGGGCTGGAATATGCTGATGGCATCGGCCAACAAAGGGCTGAAATGGGCTGGTGTGGCACTGGTACTTGCGGGTATAGCGTTACCGGCAAGATTTGCTATTGCCAACCACCCTTACGAGTCGCTCTACTACAACGAAATAGCTGGCGGGCTGAAAGGCATGTATGGCAAATACGAAACGGACTACTACATGACCGGCATTAAAGAAGCGGCCGAATGGCTAATGAAAAACGAACCTGTAAAAGGCCGGAAAATTACTATTGGCACCAGCACTACCTTCCCTTTGGTAGCAGCCCTGTATCAGGAAAATCAGAAAAACCTTCCGAAGCAATATCAGGATGAGTATGAACGATTTGCACATTTCGAGCGTAATGAAGCATACCAACAATTTGCCAAAGATCATCCCGATTTCAAAAATGCATTTGAGCCCGATGTTATTTATGCCAACTACAACAACCGTTATAGCCGCGATTGGGACTATTATATTGGTTTCTCGAGGTTCATAGATGCAGCAGTATTGAAGAGCGGCAACTGGCCACCCGAAGAGACGATACACACCGTAACAGTAGATGGTGTGCCGATTGCCGTAGTACTGAAAAGGAAAACAAAAAAAGACATGGCCGGCCTGAACCTGATGAAGGAAAAACGCTACGAAGAGGCCAAGGCTATGTTTCTGGAGGCGGTAAAAGAATACCCCGGCAACGAGGTTGTTTGGGGCGAACTGCTGCGCATCTATGAGGCCGAAGGCAAGAACGATTCGGCATTGTATGCAGGGTATCAGGCATTGCGCAAAAACCCTGCCGATATGAATGTGAATCAGGCCGTTGGCACCATACTGCTAAAGATGCAAAAACCCGATAGTGCCATAGCCCTCTACAAACGTATGGAGCCATATAGTGCTACTACAAGCCACTTCTTTCAGGCATATATATATGCCTCTATGGGCAATGCCAATGCTGCATTCAATGAGATTGACTTGTCTATAGCTGCCGACCCATACAACGACCAGGCCTACCGGCTGGGTATGCAACTGGCACAACAAACAAAAGACATGGGCCGTGCCGAAGAGTATAGCACAAAAGCCAGCAAATACTTTCCCCAACAAGAAGGAGAATAAAATAACAAGGCTACAATGAACATTGAGCTACCACCACCGGGTCGGGATCTGAGGGTACGTACCAATAACAATGGTACACCCGAAATTTTCGACCCGGTTCGGCGTAAATGGGTAGCCTTTACGCCCGAGGAACACGTACGACAACACATACTGCAATACATAACCCGAACGCTGCAATACCCTATAGGCCGGGTTGCTGTAGAAAAGACAATAGAAGTAACCGGTATGCACAAACGCTACGACATAGTAGTGTACAATAAAGACCACCAACCCTGGTTGCTGATAGAATGTAAGCGGCCAGACGTACCAATAAATCAGGAAGTGCTATGGCAAGTTATTACCTATCACAACCACCTGCAATGCCCCTACTGGTTAATGACAAACGGGCATACCACCTTTTGTGCCGATGCAGCCAACCCCACAGCCATAGTATGGTTGCCATCTTTGCCGCAATACATACTATAAACTACCAAAACCATACGTAGGTTTGGCAATCCCCCCTATTTTGATGATTTTTGTAAAAGACACTGCCAACTAATAAGAGCGTGTAACACAAAGCATTAAGACGAGGATAGAAATATGGCCGAACTGATTCCACAATATAACGAAGACAGTATTAAATCGCTGGACTGGCGGGAACACATACGCCTGCGCCCAGGTATGTATATTGGCAAACTGGGCGATGGCAGTAGTGTAGATGATGGTATATACGTCTTGGTAAAAGAAGTAGTAGATAACTGCATAGACGAGTTTGCAATGGGCCAGGGCAAACGTGTGGAACTGCATGTAAACGACGGACAGGTAACCGTGCGCGATTATGGCCGTGGCATCCCTCTGGGCAAGGTAGTAGATGTAGTAAGCAAGATAAATACAGGAGCCAAGTACGATAGCAAGGCATTCCAGAAATCGGTGGGGCTGAATGGTGTGGGTACCAAGGCGGTAAACGCACTAAGTACAAACTTCAAGGTTTCATCGTTCCGTGATGGCCGTATGAAATCGGCCGAGTTTTCGCGTGGTATCCTCACAAAAGAATACCCCGAAACAGATACCACCGAAAACAATGGTACACTGGTAGTTTTCAAACCAGATGATACCATCTTCAGAAACTACCACTTTATACACGAGTACCTCGAAAATCAGGTTTGGAACTACTGCTTTCTGAATGCTGGCCTGTTGATACATTTTAATGGTAGAAACTTTGTATCTAAGAACGGATTGCTGGATCTGTTGAACAGAAAAACAAACCCTGACAATCTGCGCTACCCAATCATACACCTGAAGGGAACAGATATAGAAGTAGCCATTACCCACACCGGCGACTATGGCGAGGATATATATTCGTTTGTGAATGGCCAGCATACCACGCAGGGCGGTACCCATCAGGCTGCCTTCCGCGAGGCATTTGTAAAGACTATCAGAGAATTTTACAAGAAAGACTACGATGCATCAGACATCAGGCAAAGTATATGTGCCGCCATATCGGTAAGAGTGCAAGAACCAGTCTTTGAATCGCAGACCAAAACCAAGTTGGGTTCTCAGTTTGTCTTCGAAGGTGGCCCATCAATGAAGGCATTTGTAGCCGAGTTTCTGGGTAAAGAATTAGATAACTTTCTACACAAAAATGCCAACATTGCCGAAGCACTAAAGAAACGTATAGAGCAAAGCGAAAGAGAAAGAAAAGAACTGACAGGCATACGAAAACTGGCTAATGAAAGGGCTAAAAAGGCAAACCTGCACAACAAAAAGCTGCGAGACTGTCGCATACACCTGAACGAAGAACCACCCGCAAAAAACAAAGACGAGTACCAACAAAAGCAATTAGAATCTACCATATTCATTACCGAGGGAGATAGTGCCAGTGGAAGCATTACCAAGAGCCGTAGTGTGGAAACACAGGCCGTATTCAGCCTACGGGGTAAACCACTGAACTGTTATGGGTTGACAAAAAAGGTGGTTTATGAAAATGAAGAATTCAACCTGCTGCAACACGCGCTGAACATAGAAGAAGGTTTAGACGGATTGCGATACAACAACATAGTAATAGCCACCGATGCCGACGTAGATGGTATGCACATCAGGTTACTGATTATGACCTTCTTCTTGCAATTCTTCCCCGATTTGGTAAGAGGCAACCATATATATATACTACAGACACCATTATTCAGGGTACGCAATAAACAAAAAACATTCTATTGCTATACCGACGAAGAGCGGCAAAAAGCCATACAACATATAGGTGCCAAGGCTGAAATAACCCGGTTCAAAGGATTGGGTGAGATAAGTCCGGAAGAGTTTGCCCAATTCATTGGCGAAGACATAAAAAAGGACCCTGTAATGCTCAGTCAGGATGCACAGATACAAAAACTATTGGAATACTATATGGGTAAAAACACACCAGACAGACAACAGTTTATTATCAATAACCTACGAGTAGAAAAAGACATACCGGAAGAACTGGGCGTAGAGTTAGAGAACGCTACTGCATAAGGCAAATAACTACAATTTGATAGGAAAAGGACCGACCATGTGTTGGTCCTTTTCATTTACCCATAAGTGTATAAAGCCAAAGTCTATGCCTATCTACCAGTGCTAAATCGTTCAATTGCAAGCATTGGCACAAAAAGAGCCCCACATCTCAGTAAGGCACTCAAATGAATATCCCGGCTATCCCCCGAACCCGCCCCGACGGAATCCCGTATTCCAGCTCGTACAAGCACAAAAAAAAAGCGTCTCACATTTCTGTGAGACGCTCAAATGAATATGGCAGCTACCTACTCTCCCGCATTGTGGTGCAGTACCATCGGCCATGGCGGGCTTAACTTCTCTGTTCGGAATGGGAAGAGGTGAA
>JAGKWS010000181.1 GCA_021151685.1 Chitinophagaceae bacterium | reverse complement strand
CAATATATGAATAGAAAAATGATAAAGGCCTCAGCACTTGTAGCCGCATTCGGTTTTGCTGTTTCAGCCAATGCCCAAACAACCAATGCCGATGGGTATACTGTATTGCCCGGCGGTGTAGAGTACAAAATAATAAAGAAAGGGCAAGGTACACGCAAAGCAGCCGTGGGCGACAATGTAGAAATGTTCATTCATGTTTTTTTGGAAGACAGCTCCATTTTCGATTCGCGCAAAATGTACAGTGCCGAAAATCCTGTGCCCGTTACCATACAACCTGCACAACGTTCCGGCGACCTTATGGAAGGGTTTATGATGCTATCGGCCGGCGATAGTGCCCTATTGGCCGTACCCGTAGATACATTGCTAAAGGGTAGCCAGGCACAAATGCCAGGCATGAAGCCCGGTACTGGGCAACGCATGCGCTATCAGGTAAATGTGGTAACCGTGCGTACTGCCGAAGAGAAGAAAAAATATGACGATGAACAATCGGCAAAACAAAAAGCAATAGACGAAACCCAACTGCAGGCATACTTTAAGAAAAACAAAATAAAGCCGCTCAAAACTGCCTCTGGTTTGTACTATACTATCAGCAAAGAGGGTGCAGGTAACAAAGCCGTGCCCGGCGACCTGCTGAAGGTAAACTATACCGGCAAATTGCTGAACGGCAACAAATTTGACTCTAATACCGATACTGCTTTCAAACATGTAGAGCCATTTGAGGTGAAGATAGGTAAGGGTATGGTTATCAAGGGTTGGGACGAAGGTATGTGTCTCTTCAACAAGGGTACTAAGGCTACATTGTACATTCCCTCTGGTTTGGCCTATGGTGCTCAGGACCGCAGCCCGCAGATACCGGCAAACTCTGTATTGGTTTTTGATGTGGAGTTGGTAGACATTTCTAACCAAGCGCAGAAAGATGATGCGCTCATCAGCAAGTATGTTGCCGACAACAAGATTACTGCAACTAAAACTGCCTCTGGTTTGTACTACGCTATCAGCCAAAAGGGATTGGGCCCTAACCCTGTACCTGGCAAAAAGGTGACGATGAACTACACAGGTCGTACTATTGATGGTCGCGTATTCGACTCCAATACTGATCCAAAGTTCAATCATGTTACGCCCTTCACCTTCACACTGGGTCAGGGTCAGGTAATAAAAGGATGGGACGAAGGTGTAGCATTGCTACAGATAGGCACTAAGGGTACATTCTTTATACCCTCAGCCCTTGGTTACGGTCCGTCTGGTGCAGGCCAGCAAATACCACCCGATGCCGTTTTGGTTTTCGATGTAGAACTCGTAGGTATTGAATAAATATTTTTTTCTTATAGAAAAAGGCGATTGCTACCCAAGCAGTCGCCTTTTTTGCGAATAGATAACGCTGGTCTTCGAGGTTAGTGTTGTGGCAATACCCCAACAATTCATTACCTTGCTGCTGAAATAGATACAGTCATATGAAAAAGGCATTGAAGTTCACCGGTATTTCGCTGGCAGCCGTTTTGCTACTATTGCAATTGTACCGCCCTGCACGCAACCAAAGCAGCGAAACATTGCCAACCGATATAGTAATGGCATACAGCGTGCCCCAAAACGTAGCAACTGTATTGCACAAAGCCTGTTACGACTGTCATAGCAACAATACCCACTATCCTTGGTACGCCAACGTGCAACCCGTTGCCCTTTGGCTGGCCAATCATGTACAGGAAGGCAAGGAAGAGTTGAATTTTTCCGAGTTTGGCACCTTCAAAACAAAGCGTAAACTGCGCAAACTACAAGAGATTGCAGAGCAGATAGAAGAAGGCGAAATGCCACTGAGCAGTTACACCATTATGCACAAAGAAGCCGTACTTACTGCCGAAGAAAAACAATTATTAATTACCTGGGCCAAAGGACTATCCCAACGCATCACAATTGAGTCTGCCACAGCTGGCAGGTAAAGTTTGTGGCATGCTGATACCCAAAATGAATAATTTACATTTCAACAACTGCTGCAATTGACTCATATTTTAGTGTGTTAGCTTCCTTATCTTGAGCTTATGGGTGTAAATCTGCTTTACTCCCCCAGTTTCAAGGCTCCTTTTTCTTTGGATAACACAATTTATGTCCTTTACATCAACGTTCCATTATTTAACGCTACAGACACTTTGGTATCATTCATATGCATTGTATGCCTTATGGTAGGGCCTACCTTTAGGTAAGGGTAGTGTATTAGAAGGCTTTTGGGGCTTTATCCCCAAAAGACATTCTGTATATTAACTATGTGCTTGGGCAAGGCCCAGTTTGACGCATGTTTTTTCTACTTGTGTCAAATTTTATGCAAGGCTTTTTTACCTCGCGAAATCATCTAAGCGGGCAGGATGCTGACAGCCATATTTTCGCACTCCCACAGGGCGCGTAAGTTGGCAAAGTGCGCCCATGTATGCTACAAATCGACCGGTTTGTAACCGGGTGAAACCATTTGATAAATGTAAAACACAGTTTGCCGCAGGCACTTACCTACGGTAGACAAGGGTATTGGTATCAGACAACTCCATTATCGCAATAGGTAGTTGCGTTTCCATAACCGTAGGGGTGCCCCTTGTTGTCGCCCCATTTTCTGTGGCCATTCTGTACTTGCCCCAGAGGGGGCAAAAGGTCTGTAGCATTCAGTCATACTACTATACAAGGCCCCTTAGGTGCTACCCTTGCTTTTGCCCGGAATTCAGTTCAAAAAACAATCTGAATCCCTGGTTGGCCGTAGTTCATCATAAATGTTTGGCTTTGCCTACGGCATTACTGGTGCCTGATTCCGTCCGGCTTCACCTTGTCAAAGCATTTTTGCTTGGCGTTCAGTTTTTCAAAACTACCATCATATCATTCCTCCAAAACCGTTATATCACATCCCCAATTCGGTATA
>JAGKWS010000031.1 GCA_021151685.1 Chitinophagaceae bacterium | reverse complement strand
CCACAATATGTCGCGGGTGCCCCCATATAGCTGCGATACGTTGTCTTCTATCTGTCCCAGCAGGCGCAGCCCTTCGGGTGGCAATTCCACCTTGCTTTTCAGCACATTGGTCAGCACATTGATGCGGGTGAGCTTATTGCCTATCTCATCATGAAAATCTTCGGCGGTGCGGGTTCTTATCTTTCCCTGCTCTTCGGCGCGCAGGCGCGCCAGTAGCTGCATACGCTCCTGTTTGCGCCGGTTGAAGGAGTACTGCAACAAGATACCCGCCAATATACACGCCAGCAACACCAACAGCCGGAACCACATGGTTTGGTGGAATGGTGTTATTATTTCAAAATCGTAGACAAGGTCGGGGGTGGTAGCACCACTGGTACCCCGGCACTGCACCCTGAAGGTATACTTGCCGGGCGGCAGCGCAGAATAGGTAACCGAGTTGCTGGTACTCCAGTCGGACCATGGAGCATCCAACCCCTCCATACGGTAACGGTACAGTGCCTGTTGCGCACCACTCAGGGTTATAGCCTGAAAGGTGAATGCAATATTATTTTTCTTATATGGTAAGCGTAGCGCATAGGGCACATTGTACCACCGGTCGCAGCTATCGTACCACTTTGGGTCTATAATATTCTCTCCGGCAATTTTTACCGACTGTAGTATGATGCCAGCGGGTTTTGGCTCTACCCCCTGTGTATGAGGACTGTAGTGCAGCGCACCGTTGGTGGTGCCAAACCAAATGCTGCCATCCTGCATCTTCAGTACCGAGTTGATGTTGCTCTCCATGCCGGTAATGCCCTGTGCCTTGCCGTAGAAGGTTACTACCGGTTCGTCAAACTCATTCATCTGTATACGGTGAATGCCAAACCCGGTGCCTACCCATACATCGCTATCGTCGCCGGCTACTATGTTGTATATAAAATCGGACCGGAGACCTTGCATTTTATTGATGGGGTGTGCCTTGCCTGTTTTCAGGTTGTATACAATAAGCCCATTGTCGCTGCTACCCAGCCACAGCTCGCGCCCACGCAGCAGGAAGCACTGTATGGCCGAGCTATCTACCATGGTGCCTGTAACAAATGGACGTGCCTCGCCTGCATGAAACAGCCGTAAGCCACCTTCGGTAGCTATCAGGGTACTATCAAAACCTATGGTAAGGAAAGAATATACGGGGCTTGTATTGGTATCGGCCACCTTGAACATGTTTTCCTCCAAAACCATTACCCCATTGGTGAACCCCACCCACATGCGGCTAAAAGTATCTATGTATACACTATTGACATAGTTGGAAGGAAAATCTTGCTCGGGTGCCGCATACTGCCTGAAGATGCCATTATCGTAAGACCACAACCCGCGCCCGCGGGTGCCCATCCACAGCCGCCCATCGGGGGCATATGCAAGGCTCATGATAGCTGGTACCGGCTCTGACGGAAACGACAATGCGCGAACCTTGCCATTGTTGAATATGTAGATACCGGCATCGTAGGTGCCTATATACAGGCTATCGGCCCCATTCCATGCCAGCGACATCACCTGCGCACTGGGCAGACCTGCCGCCTCGTCTAATGCTGTAAACTGTGTACCGGAAAATCGGAAAATACCCTGCCCGTCTGATGCAATCCATATGTTGCCTTCGCCATCGCGCAGCACATCGTTTATGCTGTTGTCGGTAAGGCCGTTGCGCTTGTTGTAGAAAAATAAGCTGGCACCGGCAAGGCATACAGCACCACTGCTGGTGCCCATCCATACACTGCCATTGTTGTCGCTGGCCAGCGAGGTAATACCGGGCAGGTATGCCAGCGAGCCACCATTTACCATGTGTGGCACCACATAACGGTCTGCCACACGGTACACACCGTACGAGCCAGCCAGCCATGTGCTGCCATCGTTGGTCTGCATAATGCGATGAATAACCGGCACCATCTCGGTACTGTCTATAAGGAATGGGAAGGCATCCCAACGGCCCGCTGTATAGCGGTAGGCACTGGCACCTCGGGTTATCCACAAACCATCTGTGGCCAGCAACATAGCCGAGACAAAGCCGCCCTCGCCGGGGGTGGGCACATATTGCAGCTTGCCACCAGCTACCATAAACAATTGCCCCTGTACCCGCCACCACACAGTGTCGCGGCGCACAGCTATTTGCTGGGTATTGTTCAGGTCTCGCGTCACCTGCACCTGCTTGCGATAGTGTTTGAAAGTCTTGCCGTTGAAACATGACAACCCTTCTATACCTCCTACCCATACATTGCCCGCATCATCGGCAGCTACGGCACGTACCGTAGCGTGCAGCAAACCATCGTTTACGGTATAGTTGGTAAAACTCTTTCCATCGTACCGCGACAGCCCGCCCATGGTACCTATCCAAAGGTGCCCGGTTTTGTCTTGTGCCAAACAAGTAGCCTGAGACTGTATGAGCCCATCCTCTACCGTCAGGTTATGAAAATGGTACTTCTGCGCCCATCCACACAATGGCAGTACAGATAGTAGTGCCAGCAGCAACACTTGCCGGAAGCCATATTGGAGTTTGTATAACACGGATGTGGTCATTGGCCGGTAAGAAATAGAAAGATGCAGGAGCGGGTATTGTACACTGCATAAAATTAGGGCAAATTACAATTGCCCGTTTTATATATAATGAAGGCCAACGGTATTTTCTGTGTGATTTTTTGCCGGTACACACTTCATGGGCGGTGCCAAAACGGGCAACCTATGGCAGGGTGTTGACACATAATAAAAAAAGCTACCGAAAACGGTAGCTTTGATAACACTCACACAGACATAGTGAAAACTTTGGGTTACAGCTTCTACGGATCGCAACCGCAGACTTGTTTAACTTTTCTGCTTACCGGCTGGCGTATAAACAGTACTAATTGTCTTTTGAATTCACCAACTCCAGGTGTTCTGAGCTTACCATCTGCAGCGCCAGGCTTTTGATGGAAGGATATACCAGTTCATAAACGCCGCGCTTGCTGGCGGGCACGTCCGACTCCTGCATGGCTACTATGTATATAATAGACTCAGGAATATCCAGTACCGAGCACACCTTGGTAATAGTGCGCTGGCTGGGGCGTTTGATGCCCGTTTCGATCTGCGACAGAGACGTTTGAGAAAGATCACATTTTTCAGCCAGCTCATACTGGGTGATGGAAAGTTTCTTTCTGATTGATTTGATCGCCGCTCCAATGTTCATAATCGTACGTTTTAATTTTTTTGAAAAAAAAGTTTATTAGGTTTTTACTTATGGCAATCTTATCGGAAAGCCATTCGATAATAAAGACGTAAAAATCATGCCAAAAGTTGGAATGCCTATCAATATTAATTTTGAATAAGTGTTGCAATTGCCCGCTGGTTGCGGGTTTTGTAATATACTTTTGCCCCATGCCTGCAAGCTTCTCTGCACAAATCGTTTACAACAAACAGTCTTTACTGGCTGTAGTATTGCCACAATTGCGCCGCAACGGCATGCATTACGAAGTGAATATCAATGGTTTTCCACGCTTCTATATGGCGTGGTCTCAGCTTGGGCGGTACGACATTGCCCCCGGCAGCATGGCCCCACAAGTGCCCTATGAGCTGGTACTGGCCGTGAGCGATGCAATAGAGGCACAACAATAAATTAATAAAGCAAAATCCCCCCTTTTCATCCCCCATATTATGCGGGGGTAATAATGTACTGAAACAGCGATGGTGGCAACCTGTGTTACCACCATCGCTACATATCATACTTCCTCATCCATTTCCGGCTCGTTTTCGCGCACTATCAGTTGGTAGCGTTTAGCAAAATTGCACCAGTTACACTTCTCCTCGCCACACCCCTTGTCAAACTCATGGTTCATGATACGGGTATAGGCATCTTTCAATTGTTGCCGTACAATGTCTTCATCTTGTTTGAACATGGGCACTACAAACTGCTTGTATTCACCTGCCTTGCTCTTTTGCACATAGTCGAAGACACCGGTTTTTACGGTACGGCTTCTGTCCTCGTGGTTCTCCAGCAGTAGTTTGTAAAATACCATCTGCCGCCAGTAGTCGCCCCCCAGCGGGTTGTCTTCACTGGGTGGTTTCAGGTTTTTGTTGGTTTCCTTTCCGTCTCCGGGGTCGCCCGTCTTGTAGTCTACTACTATATTGCCATCGGGGTGCAGCTCTATCTTGTCTATCTTTCCCGTTACTGGCACCCCATCCAAATAGTAGCGTGGTACTTTTAGTTCTATTTCGGCCTCTTTGTATAACGAGCCTATGTAGTGGTCATAATAGTCGGCCAATAGCTGCAATCCCTGCTCCATACGCCGTTCGTATACTACTGTCGACATACCGCCCCCCTCGCGCTTCAGCTCTGTTGCAAATACCCCCTGTACTTCTTCTTTGGTAGGGAAAATGCCATTGGCCCGCTGCATTTCTTTGAACATGCGCTCTAATGCATAGTGTACTGCCGAGCCAAACGCCAATGCATCGCGTTTTTGCATAGGTACCCGCAGTATGGTTTCGTAGTAGAACTCTAACGGGCAGCGCAAGAACTTGGACAACTGTGTAGCACTCATAGAAAACTGTTGCAGCATACGCTCTATCCACTCGGCATTGGCTATGCGTATGCGCACCTCGGGTACTGGTTGCAGTGCCCACTCCATGTGTTTCAGCAGTATTTCTTGCGGCACTTTGTAGTGTTCGCGCTCTTGGGGCGTGCTTATCTCTTCTATAAATATAGAGGGTTCCAGCACCTTGCCCGCATTATCGGCAAGGGCATAAGATACATGCAGGTGTTTTTTGGCACGGGTAAGGGCCACATAAAACAAGCGGCGTGCCACCTCAATTTTGTACGTTTTGTCGGTGTCTTCTTCTGTATCGGTAACGGTATCGGGCATTTTATACCCGGCACTACCACCACTTTTCTTTTCCCAAAAAGACGATGTGCAACCTATAAGGTATACATACTCGAATTCGTTGCCCTTGCTGGAGTGGGCGGTATAGAAAAACACCCCATTCTCGCTCTGTATCACCCGTTCCAGCTCCAGCTTTATTTTTTCGCGCTGCATACGGTCGGTTATTTCCAGTAGCCCGCCAATGCCTATACGCTCGTTGCGCGCATGGTTGTCTTTTACAAAGTTGAAGAAAGTAGTAAGTGCCTGCAAGGCCCATATATGGTCGGCCGTTTGAAGGATATGGGCCACAATGCCGCTTTCATAAACCACCTTCTCTATAAACAGGGGCAGTGGCAAGCCATGCTGTTGCTTCTCCCACTCATCAAGGTTACGCCCAAGCCGGTGCATGGCCTTGGCAGTTTTCAGACTCAAAGACTCTATGAGTAGCGGGTTGGATAATAGTAGCCGCCAGCGCACGGGGCCGTTCTCTTTCTTGCCCTGCATGTGCAGTGCCAGTACCGCAATGTCGTTGGGGTCTAACCCAAACCATGGTGCATGCATGAGCTCGAACAGAAAATCCTCGCCCGAAAACTTCTTTTGTCGTTCTGCATTCAGGTACCGCAGTATGTTCAGTATTTGTTGGGTTAGTGGCTGTATCAGTACATCTTCTTTCCTTTTCACATTGTAGGGTATACCCTTGCGCTCTAACAGGGCCATTATATTATCGGCCTGTTTGTGCTGGCTATACAGTACGGCTACTTCTTTCAGTGCCACACCCTTTAGTGCCAGTTGTTCTATTTGTGCCACTATGTCGGCCTCTTCCTGTATCAGGTTGTTATACTCGCGCAATACAGGCTTCACGGGGGTAGGGTCGTTACGGAAACGCTCGTTGGCCGCAACTATGTTTTTATTCAGTTGCAGGTCATTCAACTGATTGATGAGCCGCTGCACATTGTTGCCAATAGTAGCCATTGCCTTATCTATGACCTGCTGAGACGACCGGTAGTTTTCGGGCAGTACTATCACCTTTATATCGCTGCGGTGCCGCTCGTAAAACTCTATGATATTGCGAATACGGGCACCCTGAAACTCGTAAATACTCTGGTCGTCGTCGCCCACCACAAACACGTTGGGGTTGTCCCAGTAGGCAGATAGCTGCTTCAGTATTTCGTTTTGTGCCCCATTGGTGTCCTGAAACTCATCTACAAGAATAAACTGGTACCGCTCCTGATAGCTTTGCAACAACCAATGATGTTTTGCAAAAGCATCCAGCACCCACAGTATCATATCGGTAAAGTCGTAGCGGCCTGCGGCACGCATCATATCGCTATACACAGGAAACAGCAAGGCAGCGGCCTTGGTAAGCTGCACCTTACGTACCTCTTCGTCATACTTGCTTTGCCTCAGGTCGCCTTTTTTGGCATCTTTTGTTGCACGCTTATAAATGTAGTCTTCGCGTTCGGGCAGGCTTTCTATGTAGGTATCTATTGCGGTACTGATGTATTCGGGTGTCAGGTGTTCTTTCTTCATCAGGTCGAACAGGCGCGTCAGCCTACCGGTATCATAATACAGGTCGCCACTGAGGCGGCGCAGCAAATGCCCGGGCGGCAACTCATCCAGCAACTTGTGCAACATGTCGGCCCGCTCCAAATCGGTTATGGGTTGCATCTCGCGCTTGCTGAAGTATTCGCTGTTGTTCTGTATCACGGTATTGCAAAACCCATGAAAAGTGTGGATGTTTACCTTGTGTGCAGCCGCACCCATTATTTGCGTAAGGCGGCGGCGCATAGAGCTGGTAGCCTCCTCGGTATAGGTTAGGCACAGTATCTCTTGTGGTTGCACCTGTGCATCGCTGCGTAGCAACTGTGCTATGCGCATGGCCAGCACCTCGGTTTTGCCGGTACCGGGCCCGGCTATCACCATCACGGCTCCATATATGGTATCTACAGCCTCCTTTTGCCGTTGGTTCAGTTTTTCATAACGCTCCAAAAAGAGGGCTTCGTTAATAGTTGTTTTGGTATTCATAAGATTGTGAAGATAAGAAGATAGCTACTGAAAAAATAAGCCTGCCACCACGGTAGCAACGGCCACAACGGCGAACGCCATACACATGTACAATATGTATGGCGTTCCAAAGAATGACTATAATTTAACCGAACTCTGAAGAGGCTCTTAGTATTCTATGCCTACACTCATATTCACCTCCAGTATAGAGCCCGGCCCGGTAGTGTAGAACAAACGATAATACTGTCGTGCCTCGGGTTCTATGGGGTCCAGCGCAAACGATGTATACCGGCCACCTACTTTTATGGCTCCAAATACGCCAATCTTCCGGCTTAGGTCGCTACCGTGGTTAAAGACGGTACTGTATCTGCGCCCCCAACCTGCGGCACTACCTACATAGCCTTTTTCGTACCAATAATCGCCCTTGTCGTAGCCCATAAAGGTGAGCTTATCGCTATTGAAACCGGCAATACCAACAAAGGAGCGGAAATAGTAGAAATCCTGATACATCCATGGCTTGGTACGGTGTTTCCAACACTTTCGTTTGTAAAAACGAAGATCAAGGTCAGTCATCAGGCCGGGATAGGCTCCTCTGTAAGTATAGTAGCCCGCCATGTAAGAGAAATTCCCTAAACGATGTTCTACACCTCCCCCCGATTTGGTCATAGACCCCAACGGGTTGGCAATGGTAATGCCCGTTCTGGGATGGCGTGATGTATAAAAACGCTCCCACATACGGAACTGGGCATTGGCGGCCGTGGCAAGCAGTAATAGAATCAGTACCGAGTATAGTTTTTTCATGATGGTGTTAAGTTATAGTATTTGGTGTGCAAATATAGGCAAACAGTTGACAAAAAATCACATTTTAAGGAAACACTTATCTGCTTACCCTACTCCCCCGTTGGTTTGCGCCGCATTTCTTTCTTTTGCGATGCTACCTTTTTATCATTCAGCCGTTTCTCTTTCACTGCACGGGGTATGATGGTAGGCTTTCGCTTTTTGGGTACTACCAAACTACGTGCCACTATGGTGTGCATTTTGGCAACGGCTTTTTCCTTGTTCTCCAATTGGGTACGAGCCTCGGTACACTTCACTACCAGTACCCCTTCTTCATTCATTCGGGCGGCCAGTTTTTCGGCAATGCGGGCTTTTTCCTCATCGGTAAAAAAGCGCGATGCTGCTGGCATCCACAGTGCTTCTACGGCCGTCTCTACCTTATTTACATTTTGCCCGCCCTTGCCACCGCTGCGCGATGTGCGGAACCATATTTCTGAAGAAAAATCCATAAGATGTGGTTACACTCCTTTGCCATGGCAAATATCGGTGGCTTTTTCGGCATGTAGCGCACCCACACAACCACTACATACTACCAATTTCTATTAGATTTGCACACAGTTTCAATTATATATCAATAGAATAATGCTTACCGCTACCGAGATACGCCGCCAGTTCTTAGACTTCTTCCGCAGCAAGGGCCACGAGATAGTGCCATCTGCCCCCATAGTTGTGAAAAATGACCCTACTCTGTTGTTCACCAACGCGGGTATGAACCAGTTCAAAGACTACTTTCTGGGCAACCGCACTCCAGACAATGCACGTATAGCCGATACCCAAAAATGTTTGCGCGTGAGTGGTAAACACAACGATCTGGAAGAGGTGGGCGTAGATACCTACCACCATACCATGTTCGAGATGCTGGGCAACTGGAGTTTTGGCGACTACTTTAAAGAAGAGGCCATTGCATGGTGCTGGGAGCTGCTGACAGATGTGTATGGCATAGACAAAGACAAACTGTATGTAACGGTATTTGGTGGCGACGAGGCAGAAAACCTGCCTATGGATCAGGAGGCATATGACTTTTGGAAAAAACACATAGCCGAAGACCGCATATTGCTGGGTAGCAAAAAAGACAACTTTTGGGAGATGGGCGATACCGGCCCCTGTGGCCCCTGTACCGAAGTACACGTAGACTGCCGCACTGCCGAGGAAAAAGCCGCCCGCCCCGGCCGCGAGCTGGTGAATGCCGACCACCCGCAGGTGATAGAAATATGGAATAACGTTTTCATGCAGTTCAACCGGTTGAAAGACCGCACACTGGCACCGCTACCGGCACGCCATGTAGACACCGGCATGGGCTTCGAGCGTTTGGTACGTGTGCTGCAAGGCAAGCAGAGCAACTACGATACCGATGTATTTACCGGCACCATAGCCGTAATAGAGCAGCTTACCGGCAATACCTACGGCTACTCGGACAGCCGCCCCGATATTGCCTTCCGTGTACTGGCCGACCATATACGCGCCATAGGCTTCACCATTGCCGATGGGCAACTGCCCTCCAACACAGGTGCAGGCTATGTAATACGCCGCATATTACGCCGCGCAGTGCGTTACTACTACACCTATCTGGGCTACAAAAAGCCATTGCTGCACCAACTGATGCCTACACTGGCACAGCAGTTCCGCGATGTATTTCCTGAATTGCACCGTCAGGAAGACCTTGTATGCCGTGTGGTAAAGGAAGAAGAAGAAGCATTCCTGAGAACTTTGGAAAAAGGCTTGCGCAAGATAGACGACATCATAACCGACACACGCAATGCCAACACTACAGAAATAAATGGTAAAGCCGCCTTTGAACTGTACGACACCTACGGCTTCCCCATAGACCTGACGCGCCTGATAGGCAGCGAGCAGGGACTGAGTGTTGATGAACCCGCCTTCAAAGCCGAGATGGAACAGCAAAAGACCCGCAGCCGTGCGGCTACCGCCCTGGATACGGGCGATTGGGTGATACTGCGCGAAGGACCAGCCTCGGCATTTGTAGGGTACAACCATACCGAATGTGCTGCCGCTATTACCAAGTACCGCAAGGTAACCGCCAAGGGCAAGGAAATGTGCCAGATAGTGCTGGATACTACCCCTTTTTATGCCGAAAGTGGTGGACAGGTGGGCGATACGGGTGTGCTGGAGTTCCCCAATGAAACTATTGCGGTAACCGACACCAAAAAAGAGGATGGTATGATCATCCACTTTACGCAGGCACTGCCAGAGAACCCCGAAGCACCGCTACATGCCCGCATAGATACCAGCCGCCGCATGGCTACTGCCGTACACCACAGTGCTACACACCTGCTGCATGCGGCCCTGCGTAGCGTATTGGGTACACACGTAGCCCAAAAAGGCTCTTTGGTAAATGACGAATACCTGCGTTTCGACTTCTCGCACTTTGCCAAGGTAACCGACGAAGAAGTGCGCCGTATAGAAACCATAGTAAATGCCAAAATACGCGAGAACATACCAGTAGTAATAAAGGAAATGACCAAGGCCGAAGCCGATGCGCTGGGTGCCATGGCCCTCTTTAGCGAGAAGTATGGCAGCACCGTACGTGTGGTGATTATGGACCCTGCCTACTCGGTAGAGTTGTGTGGCGGTACCCACGTAGGGTCTACCGGCCAGTTGGGCTTGTTCAAAATAACCAGCGAGGCTGCTACGGCTGCTGGTGTGCGCCGCATAGAGGCGGTATGTGGCTATGCTGCCGAGCAATACATCAATAGCCGTCTGGAGCTGATAGAGGCTATCAATAACCAGCTACGTGGAGCCAAAGACCCGGTAAAGGCTATAGAAAAACTGCAGGAAGAGCGTAACCAACTGGAAAAACATGCCGAAGCACTGGAAGCACGCCAACTGGTGGGGGTGCGCAACGAGCTGCTTACAAAAGATGAAATCATTAACCAGATATCATTTGTGGGCCAACAGGTAACAGTAAGCAGTGCCGATGCCTTGAAAAAGCTATGCCTCGACCTGAAGAACCACCTGAACGACCACGTGATAGTACTGGGGGCCAATATAGATGGTAAGGCATATGTAGCCGTAGGGGTAGACGAAAAAGTGACTGCTGCACGCGGCCTTGATGCTGGTAAAATAATAAAGGAACACATAGCCCCACTGATAAAAGGGGGCGGTGGTGGACAAAAATCGCTGGCTACGGCAGGTGGACAAGACGTGGGTGGCATAGGTGCCGCTATAGACCGTGTGCGCCAACTACTGGGCTAATGACCAATACCCGAAACACATAAAAAACTGATTTATGAATAAGACAATTGCAGCAATCGTCGTTTTGGCAGCAGCCATATCTACACCGTCTTGCAAAAAAGCGTACGATTGCAACTGCAAAAAGTACAGCAATGGTGCGGTGGTAACAAACACCACTATTACACTGGACAAACTGAGCAAACGCGATGCCGATTCGGAATGTTTCCAGTATGGCTACCCCAACAACACCAAGGCCAGCACCTATACCGTATGTAAGGTGCTCGATTAACTGATGACATGCACCCATAATAAAAAAGGGCAATACTGTGCAGGCTGCACGGTATTGCCCTTTGTATTGTGCCCCCATAGGGCTATGAATATTTTATCATTTATCGGTATCTTCTTCTATCATGTAGTGGTTTCTGTCGGCAGCGTTGCGCACAATGAGCTCTGCCAGAAAACCCGACAGGAAAAACAAAGTACCCAACACCATAGAGGTGAGGGCTATATAGAATGCAGGTTTGTTGGTTAGGCCAAAATCGGGGCCCATACGCAGTTTATCTATTACCAGCATAGTTACCGAAAGCAACCCTGTAAGGAAGGTAAACGCCCCCAGCACCCCGAAGAAGTGCATTGGTTTTTTGCCAAAACGGGTGGTGTACTGTATGGTGAGCAAGTCGAGGAAACCATTGATAAAACGCTCCCAGCCAAATTTGGAACTACCGTATTTGCGGGCGCGGTGCTGCACTACTTTTTCGCCAATCTTTCTGAAGCCGGCATTGCGTGCCAGCACCGGTATAAAGCGATGCATTTCGCCATACACCTCTATGCTCTTTATCACCTTACGTTTGTAGGCTTTCAGGCCACAGTTCATATCATGCAGCTTGATGCCCGTAAGGCTTCTGTTTACCGCGTTGTAGAGCTTGGAAGGCAGGTTTTTGGTAATGGCATTATCGTAACGCACTTTTTTCCAGCCACTTACCAAGTCGTAACCGTCTTCCATTATCATACGGTATAGTTCTGGTATTTCATCGGGGCTGTCCTGCAAGTCGGCATCCATGGTAATGACAACATCACCCTCTGCCGCTTTGAAGCCTACATAAAGGGCCGGGCTTTTGCCATAGTTGCGCTGAAAACGAATACCACGCACTGCCGGGAAACGCTGTGCCAGTTGCAACACTACCTCCCAACTACGGTCGGTACTACCATCGTCTACCATTATCACCTCATGGCGGTATCCGTTGGTGGTACACACACGTTCTATCCACTCCACAAGCTCGGGCAACGATTCTTCTTCGTTAAAGAGTGGTACTACTATCGAAAGATTGGGATGCATTGGTGCGCTAAAATACATGAAATATGGCGTGCAGCCATAGACTTATGCCGCACATACAAATATTAACAAATTTGAGTGCGATATTCTACACCATCGGCTACCAGTAGCCACCGTGGTGGGCACGTGGTTTGGCTCCGTGTTTGTGCCAAAAGTGATAACGCTCCTTGCCTTTGGTGTATTTGGGGCTCATCAGGTACTTGCCCCTGTATATGGTGCGCCCGCAACTGCTTACAGATGCTACTACCAATATGCCCAACAGTAGAGTGATGATGTTTTTCATACCAATTGCTTTGCAAAATACATGATTATTTTATATGCAGGTAGCGCATTTACGTATTTCTTTTCGCAGTTATTGCCTTGCTGCCGGCTGCCTACCTCTTTTTCAAACAAAAGGGTGCCCCTGTCATGGCATTTTCCACTCTTGCCGCAGCATACCCGCTATCACCAAGTCCTCAGCCATACCATTGTGCAAGATTCCTTTTCTTATCACACCTTCTATCCTGAAGCCCAACCGTTGTGCTACTTTGGCACTGCGCGTGTTGGCAGGTACATACCGTATCTCCAGCTTGTTGATGCCAGCTCTTGTAAACAGGTAGTTGGCCAGTGCGGCTACAGCACGGGTCACAATGCCCTGCCCTTCGTAGCCCTTAGTTATCCAGTACCCTATCTGTGCCCGGTTTATGTCGCGCTGCCAGTCGTGCATGCCCACCCCCCCAGCTACCACACCATCTACAAATATACCCAATGGCATTGCCTCCTGATTGTGAATCTGCGCGGCAGACCTTTCTATAAAATCGAGCGAGTGCGCTACACGTGTAGTACCCCCCACCCAGTTGAGCCACGGGCCCAAATGTGGGCGAGAGCCGTCTATAGCACCAAAAAGGGCTTCGGCATCGGCTGGCACAAATGGGCGCAGCACTATATGTTCGTCTATGGTTATTGTTGCCAGATCTATTGTTTTTTCTACCGCAGGAAAGTACAATCCCTCTGCCTGCCAGCGAAAGTTAGGAAATGAATGGGTACTATGCCAGTTGTTTTTTGCCATCCCGTGGGGTGTGTGCATGTTGTGTGGGTATCAGATATTTTTGTTGCCGTATATCTTCTCCCACAGGTCGGGTATGCGGCGTATCCATGCCAGCTCGCGCATTTTGGGCTTGGCCTCGCCCACCGGCGACCCAAAGTATGCCTTACCACCTTCCAAACTCGAAGGAACACCACTTTGCGCCATTACAATAGCCCCCTTGCCTATGGTCAGGTCTTTGCTTACACCCACTTGCCCCCATAGTATCACCTCGTCTTCTATAATGGCCTTGCCACCTATACCCACCTGTGCCGCAAACAGGCAATTGCGCCCTATAACGGCACCATGGCCTATGTGTATATGATTATCGAGCTTGGTACCGGCACCTATTATAGTATCGCCGCTTACGCCCTTGTCTATAGTGGTGCCCGCACCTATTTCTACATCATTTTCAATAATCACCCGGCCGCAGCTCTCCAACTTGTCGTACTGCATTTCGCGGTCTTTTCTGCGCTTAAAGTAAAACGCATCGGCACCCAATACGCAGCCAGCATGAATGATAACATTGTCACCGATGATGGTGTGATCGTATATGGTTACATTGGGGTGTATCAGACAGTTCTTACCAATGCGTACATGATTGCCTACAAACACACCCGGCTGCAGGTGTGTACCTTCGCCTATCTGCGCGCTGTCGCTCACCATTTGGGTAGCAGGCTCAAACGAGCGGAAACGCTTCACAATCTTTACATAAGCTGCAAAAGGGTCGCTGTTAATGAGCAGCGTCTTGCCTTCGGGGCAAGGCACATCCTTATTGATGATGATAATGGTAGCCTCCGACTGAAGACAGGCGTTGTAATACTTCTCAAAATCTACAAACGAAATATCGCCGGGACGCACCTTGTGTATCTCGTTGATGCCGAGTGCCTCCTGCATTACATCTCCCCTCAATTCAGACCCTGTATATTCTGCCAGCCACTGTACAGATACCGGTGCATCAAATGTCATAGTATTGGTTATTTGCGCAAAAGTACAACTACGCAAGGCATTGTACACAGCAACTTACCTACAGAAACAGTTATTTGCCCATTGCTACTGCCACCACTTCGGCAGCAGCATGTGCCGATGCGCCACTGTTGCCCAATTTGTGCCACAGTTCGCTATAGTCGGCATCCAATTGGTGTTGGTATTGCGGGTCTTCCAGCAGTCTGCGAAGGGCTACTTCCAGTTTGTCGGTCGTCAGGTCGTCCTGTATCAGCTCGGTTACCACCGGCTTATCCATTATCAGGTTCACCAGCGATATGTATTTTACCTTCACCAGCTTTTTGGCCAGCCAGAAAGACACTGCATTGCCCTTGTAGCACACCACCTGCGGCACCCCAAACAGGGCCGTCTCCAGTGTGGCAGTGCCGCTGGTTATCAGGCCGGCACGCGCCTGTTTCAGCAACCGGTATGTATCCCCCTTTACCAGCATCACCTGCTTATCGCCTATTATCTGTTGGTACAACTCATCGGGCTGCGAGGGTGCCTGTGCCACCACAAATGCATACTGCGGAAACCGCTCGGTAACAGATAGCATGATGGGTAGTTTCACCTTTATCTCTTGTGCACGGCTACCGGGCAGCAATGCTATTATTGGTTTATTGGCTATGGAGGCACCTATGCCCTTTTCTTTTTCGGCGGCTACCACCTCGGCAAGGGGGTGCCCCACATAAGTAACCGGGTATTGCCACTTTTTGTAGAATTCTTCTTCAAAAGGTAGAATCACCAGCATCTTATCCACATCACGCTTTATTTGCTTCACGCGGCCTTCCTTCCATGCCCATACCTGTGGCGATATGTAGTAGACCACCTTTATGCCCTGTTGTTTGGCCCATTCGGCTATGCGTAGGTTAAAGCCCGGATAGTCGATGAGTACCAGCACATCTGGCATCCATGCAGTTATGTCCTTTTTGCAAAAGGTGATATTGCCCAGTATGGTACGCAGGTGTGCCAGTACCTCTACAAAGCCCATAAAAGCCAAATCGCGGTAGTGCTTCACCAGCTCGGCTCCGGCGGCCTGCATTTTATCGCCGCCCCAGCAGCGCACGTGTGCGGCAGCATCGCACTGGCGTATAGCCTTTATCAGGTTGCTGCCATGCAGGTCTCCACTGGCCTCTCCGGCTATAATGTAGTAGCGCATATGGTTACCATACAAACATCAGCATTACCACTACCGCTGCATATATCATGGTAGCAGTTACCACGCCACGCAGCGCATAATCCAGACGTTTACTGTTAAAGTATAAAAATGGCCCATAGTTAATGAGCAGGCTGAGTGTAACTACTTTGGCAGCAGATTTATGGTCGTGCGCCAAAGAACCCCACAGGCCCGATATGGTACTATTGCTGCGGAACATGAGAAAGTACACCACAAAAAAACCCAAAATCGGCAGTAGTAACCCGATTATGAATCCGACAATCGGTGTATTGATGCGCATAGATACTGTATTAATGCCGCAATATACAACCACTAATGGCATAAGTGGCGAAGCCAAAACTAAAATTACCATTTCGTGCAATTGTGCGCCTTAGCGATACAGGTGCCCATGCGCATATATGACTGGCTATAGCGGTAGTTGCACAGGCAAAAACGCATAGCGAACCACTACGCATACTGAATTTCAGCTTAACATCTTCACTAATCGGAATGAATTATCTTTGCATCGGCATTTCAACATACATACATGAACTTTAAACTAAAGAACATCCCCGACCGCACTGTGAAACCACGCTCTTACGGGCTTACCATGGTGATGGATAAAGGCATGGGGTTGGATGGCGTACGCGACTTTCTGTCGGTGGCCGCACCCTATGTCGACATCGTGAAGCTGGGCTTTGGCACGGCGGTAGTAACTGCCAACCTGCGCGAGAAAATAGAGATATACCAGAGCTACGGCATACCAGTGTATTTTGGTGGCACCTTGTTCGAAGCCTTTTTGGTACGCGACCAGATAGACGATTACATAGAAGTAATAAAAGAATACGGACTTTCTCATGTCGAAGTATCGGACGGCTCTCTGGTGATACCACACATAGAAAAATGTGGCTATATAGAGAAACTGGCCAAACATGTAACCGTGTTTTCGGAGGTAGGGTCTAAAGACACACAACACATAATGCCTCCCTACAAATGGATAGAGCTGATGAAGGCCGAGCTGGAAGCAGGATCTACCTACGTAATAGCCGAAGCACGCGAGGCTGGCAACGTGGGCATCTATCGTGGCTCGGGCGAGGTACGCGAAGGTTTGGTACAAGAAATACTAACACAGATACCCTACGAAAAAATAATTTGGGAAGCCCCGCAAAAGGCACAACAGGTATACTTCCTCGAGCTGCTGGGGGCCAACGTAAATCTGGGCAATCTGGCACCGGCCGAAGTTATTCCGCTGGAGTCTACCCGTATCGGTTTGCGTAGCGACACCTTCCACCTGTATATAGGCAAGGGCAAGTATGGCAGCTACAGCAGCAGTGCCGAGTAGTTTGCAGCTATCAATACTATTCCATCATCAATGCCCCGGAAAACTGCCGGGGCATTTTATGTATTTTCGTACCCTATCATGCCATCTGCATTACGTATCTGTTCTCTGCTATTGGTGCCCCTGTGGCTATTTGTTACCGCTACAGGGCAGCAAATGCCCGATACTGTGCTGCACGAGGTACACATACGCGATGTGCGTACACCCTCACCAGACATTCGTCTTTCGGGCTTTTCGGCCGGGCAGCAAGTGCAGCAGATAGATAGTACTACCCTTTCGCGGTATAGCCAGCAATCGCTGGCCACCCTACTCACCCAGCAGTTACCGGTATTTGTACGGTCCTACAGCTTCAATGGGCTGGCTACGCTGGGCCTCCGGGGGGCATCAGCCGCACAGTCTCAGGTATTGTGGAATGGCATACCCATCAGTAATGCCGCCACCGGCGTGGCCGACCTATCGGCACTGCCGGCATTGATGGCTGGTAATGTAACCATGGTATATGGTGGTAGTGCCGCCCTCTATGGCAGTGGCAATGTGGGCGGTGCCATAGTAATGAATACAGCAATTGCCCGTTTCGATACCAATACCAGCACTCTGTCGGTAAGTAGTGGCATGGGTAGTTTTGCCCAGTATAGTGGGGCTATAAGGGCTACACACAGCACACGCAAACTATACCTTGCCGCCACAGCACAGGCACAGACCGCACAAAACAACTACCACTACACTGCCGATGATGGCACTACTAATACACTGGGCAATAGCCGGCTGCGCAATGCATCGGGCATGGTACATGCCGCATACAAACCACGTACCGGGCACAAAATAGAAACTATGCTATGGTGGCAACAGTACAACCGGCAAATACCGCCTGCCCTGTTCGAGCCATATTCGGCCAAATACCAGCAAGACGGGGCACTGCGCAGTGTAGCATCGTGGACGTATGCCAAAGGCCACAGCACCTGGTATGCCCGTACATCGCTCACGCACGATGCCTACCGGTATACCGACACCACAATAGGGCTACACACCACCGGTGGTGTGTACCAGTACTATCAGGAGGCGGGCTGGCGATACCAACAGGGCCGTATGCGATACCTGCTATTTGCCCCCATACAGTATAGCTGGCTGGCCAATGGCCATGACACACAACAGCAACGCCGCATAGCCCTTGCAGGGGCCATTACCCGCAACATGGTGGGCAACAGGCTTGTAGCATCGGCCCAGTTGCGGGCCGAGCAAGTGAATACCACATTTGTATGGCTACCGGGTGCCGGTATATCTTACAGCATATGGCCATGGCTACAACTACGTGCCAATGCCCAACGCACCTATAGAGTACCTACCCTCAATGAGCTTTACTATTTTCCGGGGGGCAACCCACGCCTGAGGCCCGAACATGGCTGGACACAAGACGCGGGCTACTCCCTGCAACTGCAAGGTATACACTGGCATTTACAGCACGAGGGGGCCATCTTTAATCGGCAAATGAAGGACTGGATAATGTGGCTGGGTGGTGCCGTATGGACCCCCCACAACATAGCGGCCGTACATAGCCGTGGCACCGAAACCAACACCCGGCTCACCTACAGCACTACAAAGTATGCACTGCATGTAACTGCTGCCACATCATATATTTTGGCCACTACCACCAGTAGCTATATAACGCAAGATGGCAGCATAGGCAGGCAAATACCCTACACGCCCCGCTACAATATGCGGGCAGGCTTGGGGGCTACCATGGGCGCATGGGGCATAGACTATTTTCACTTGTACACAGGTTACCGTTTCACCACTACCGACGAGTCGGCATGGTTGGAGCCTTATTATACAGGCAATGTAATGGTAACTTGGACACACCGCCTGCGGCAACGCACCCTATCTGCCAACCTGCAATGCAACAATGTATGGAATGCACACTACGCTATAGCAGGATTCCGGCCGATGCCGGGTATTAACTGGCTGGCCGGAATCCGTATTGACATCTTATAACCCCATTAGGAGCGTTGTACACTATTGCACTGCATTGGGGTATGCCTTGCGGTACCATGCTTCCTCGGCAGGTGTGGGGTAAAATGGCTTGTGCGAGCGCGAGAGCGAGTTCCGGTGCGTAAAGAAGTAATCGGTAATATCGGCACCGTTGGTTTGTATCAATACAATATCAGGCTCAGCATATTTTGCCTTTTCATTCCACAGTGTCACGTAGTCTTCCAGTGTGTAACAAATTGTACCTGTATTCATCATCAACCCATCGGGGAAGCGTTGCTGCAATACACCGGTTATGGTATATTCATTATTCAGGAAGGGACAGAAGAAACCAGAATCGCCCATAAACAATACGTGCTTCTTCTTTTTAGGGAATGTAATATCCTCATCCATCCGCACACCCTGCGCATTGGCCTTTACATGATACGGCATGTCTTTACCGCCATCCAATATTTCGTCAGAAGACGGTGTAAAGTCGCCAAATGTCTCGGGCCGCTCTGCATCCTTATAGGTAACTTTAGACGTATTGCTGTAATGTTTTCTGATAACCGGCTCCAGCACATCGGCTATATATACGGCACCCGCCTTAGACCAATGGCCATCGCGTGGCCACTGTGTAATTTCTTTGGGCGATTTTTTGGCCAGCAAGGGTGTAAAGTCTACTACCTCTATACCCAACCCATTGCACACCTCGCGTATGAAGGGCGTACCGTACCGAATACTGGCCAAGTTCTGACCAGACTCTGGCGTAAGAATCACAAATACCAGCTTGGCTCCCGTACTTTCTATCTGCTCCTTCAGTTTTTTTGCATCGTCTTTGTACCGTTGCTTCAGCTCGGTATACAATGGTATACCGGGGCCATCTTCCAGTATCTTTTCATCGGGCACCTTAAAGTACTCCTTGTTGAGCTCATCGCGCTTTTTACGAGCCTGTTCATTCAGCCTGTCCTGGTTGGCTTCCGCTGCCGACTTTTCCTTTACCGGCACCTCGTTTTTACAAGCCGTTGCCAGCAGGGTGCCTGCCAGCAATGTTGTTATAGTGATTTTTGAAACATTCATAACATTAAAATTTAAAATAATAATATTCGCTTGCACTCATTTGTTTATGAAAGAAATAGATAGCCGCCACCAACATCAGGTATAGTAGCACCTTGATGATGTAATGCAATAACATCACCTTCTTTTTTTGTTTTCTGTTCTTCACCGTAATGCGTACAGGCATCCATTGCTGTACATCCATTACATAGCTGCCATTCCTTTGCACCCATTCTACTACCAACAGGGGCACACACCAAACAAGGTAACCGGTAACAAAAGACTCGGGCAGGGAGAACAACGAAGACGAATAGATTCTCGATATAATGGTAACACCCTGTGTGGCATTGTCTACCCTGAAAAACACCCACGACAGATGCATGAATAACAACACTATCAGATTGCTGAATACCGCATACAGACGTTTGGGCAACTTAGCAGCAAGTTTTTCTCTGACGTTTTTGGTCAATATTTCATAAATGATAGCCAACCCGTTCAGCAGACCGAATATGATAAATTGCCAACCAGCACCATGCCAAACACCACTGATGAAAAATGTAATGAAGATAGCCAACAAAACCCCAACTCTTCCCCATCGTTTCATACTATACGACAGCGGATTGTAGATGTAGGCCGTAAGCCAATTGTTGAGCGAGATGTGCCATCTGCGCCAGTATTCCGACACGCTGGTGCTGAAGAAAGGCGTGCGGAAATTTTGCAACAATTCAAACCCCAGCAACTTAGCCGCACCACGTGCCATAGATGAATACCCCGAAAAATCGGCATATACATATATGCCAAACAGCACAGCACCTACAAACAATGAACTGCCCGTCAGGTCATCATTATTGGCAGAGAAACAGTAGCTTACCGCCTTAGATATATTATCGGCAACAACTACCTTCTTGAAAAGCCCCCATAAAAACTCACCAATACCTTCATCTACAGCATTGATGGATATTTTGGGTTTGTGCCTGAACTGTGGCAACAATTCGGTAGATGCAGCTATTGGCCCCATCAGCAAGTGCGGAAAAAAGCTAACAAATGATGCATAGGTGAGTATATTTTTTTCGGGCTCTATACGCTCGTAATACACATCCAACACATAACCCAGCATAGTAAAGGTGTAGAAGCTAATGCCTACCGGGGTAAGTATGTGCAGGGCCGATGCCTGCCAGCCCGCCAGTGTGGGTATACCACTCAGCAAAAAACTACTGTACTTGGTATACAACAGCCCTACCGACAGCAGCACACTGGTGGTTACCAGCATGGCAAACCGTTTATTCTCTTGCTCTATACCAGCTATTATACGTGCTGCACCGTAGCTCAACACTATCAATACACCCAGGTACAGGCAAAAAGAATAATGGAACATGCCATAAAACAGCATGCTGCATGCCAGCAATACCAAATTGCGAACGGGCAGGTTTCCCGACACCAGCCAATTTATTGCCAACACTATGGCAAAAAAGACACCAAACTCTGTTGAGTTGAATAACATAAGGGGTATACCGGGTGGTTACAGCCGGCCTATTTGGCCAATTTCTTCTGTACGCACGCAACCATATCTCCTACATTATTGAATTTCATTATTTCCATCAGCTTGAACTTGACACCAAAATGCTTTTCAATGCTGTCCATCAGTATCATGTGTGTCAGCGAATCCCAGCCTTCTATATCGGCAGCAGTGGTAGTGGCATTTAGCCCGGTAATCTCTCTTTTCAGAATGGTGCTGTAAATTCCTTTCAGCTGCTCGTAAATTTCGTGTTCCTGCATTGTATATAACTATTGTGTGTTAGGCAATTTCATTTCCAACTGCACCTTGGTATTGCCGGGCAGCAGATTAAATATTTCCGGATTATCGGTTCCTTTCTTAGTCAGCACTTCAAAACCAATGCGAACGTACAATGCTTTTGCGCGCTCGTTACTGTCTATCATTATCATCTCTACCTTGCTGAAGGGTATACCCTGCGCCTGACGGCGTGCTATGTGTGCATGCAACAAACGAGAGAACAGATGATGTCCCCGAAAACGAGGGTCGGTGTAGCCGCTCTCTATTTGCAAAGTACCCACTGTACGTTCGTGTGTCACAGATGCTACCAACCGCATACGCTCCACAGATGCCATCAGCCGCTCGCGGGGCACACAATGCATCAAAAGGTTGCCTTTTATAATCCCTGCCGTCATACCCACGGCCCCTTCTACATAACTGGCCGATGCTGCGGCACGTTCTCCATCTATTTCAGCTATCAGAAAACTCTCAAAACAAACCTCCTGTCCGGGAATATCTTCATCCAACATGGCCGACAATAATTGACGCACCTCGGCTTCATCCATCCGAAACATGCCACCATAGCTGATGACATCTCCCCCACTCTTCTCAGACTCTACAATGGTGGTCAGTATAAATTCTCTGTCGCTTTCGTTGGCTGGGCGTATTACAATATTCATAGTCCGGCAATTATTTTGGTAAGTTCTTTCCTATCTGTTTTTCCATTCACATTCAGCGGAAACGGAGCGATAGCATGTACCCTTGCAGGCACCATATAAGACGGCAATTTGCCACGCAAGCCTTTCAGTATCTCATTTTGGTCTGCAACTTCTGCCTCCAAAACCAAGTCTATCTGGCTTGCCCCCTGCTCGTTGGTCACCACTACAGCCACTACATTGCAGGCACACAGCATGCGTGCATGGTGCTCTATTTCGCCCAGCTCTACCCGGAAACCCTGAATTTTCACCTGATGGTCGGCACGGCCACAGTATATATAGTTGCCATCGGGTAGTCTTTGGGCCACATCGCCGGTGCGGTAGTAGCGCACACCATCCAGCCCGAAAAATGCCACCTTGTTCTTTTCCTCATCCAGATAGCCGGGGGTTACCTGATGGCCAAACAAGCATAATTCTCCCTTTTCTCCTTCTGCAACCGGTTGATTGTCGTCATTCACCACTATACAGCCCATACCCTGCATGGGGGTACCTATACATACTACGCCATTGTGTGCCACTATATCGTTAGTGGCAGGCAACCTGTAGGTAAGGCAAAATATGGTAGCTTCGGTTGGCCCATACACATTGTCTACCACAGCATTGGGCACACACTTCATCCATTCGCGGCTCACGTCGGCATGCAACGCCTCGCCACAAAACAGAGAATAGCGCATCTCTGGCAGGCGAATCTCATCGAAATAGGGCCTCAGGAATGACAACACAGAAGGCACCATCAGGGCAAATGTCAGTTGATACTCTTCCAGCAATGCATATACATTGGTAAACTTCATACCCTTGTCGGGTACGGTATATACGCAGGCACCCGCTATCAGCGGATTGAGGTAGGACGTTACCGACAAATCGAAAGTAAGATCGAACATCTGCAATACCCTGTCCTCTTCATTCAGTTCATACCCCAATGCATCGAATGCCGAAACAAATGCATCCAGATTGTGGTATGTAATAGGCGTACCCTTGGGTACACCGGTACTACCCGACGTGAATAGTATATAAGCATAAGACGATGCGCACTCGCCTGCATACCGTTGCACCTGCCTGTTGCCGTTGGCAATGGCTGTGGTATCTTCTGTTACCACACCGGGCCATGCAACATCTATATTCTGCGAAAAAACCACATCCAAGCCCGCTTGTTCTATAATGCGCATCGTTCGCTCTGCCGGGTGATGCGCATTAATAGGTATGTAGGTTCGGCCACTTAGCAGCAAGGCCACAATGGTAGCATAGGTATCAATATTGTCTGCAATCGTCAGCCCCACCCGTAAGGTACCTGCATAACCGACCTCCAACCGTTGCTGTATGGCAGCCACCCGCTGTGCAAATGCTGCATAGCTGTAGTACTTGTCCTGAATACAGAACGCATTGCGTGCTGCATTCTTCAAGAGCGATTGTTCTAATTGCAGGCAAAAATCCATATCGTTTATCCGGTCTGTAAGACTGGCGCAAAGATATAACAACGATATGCTATTGTAGGTGCTTTCGGATAGTAATCGTCTTGTTAATACAACAACACCCCATCCACACTCATTACAGTACCACAGCAATGTAGCCCCACATTATAGAAACAGGATATACAAACACGTTATTGTGTAAGTATACCCTGCTTGTAGCGTCATATGCGCTTGCAAAAATATTATTACTCTATCACCAGGCGGCGTGTTGCCCTGCCTGTAGCCGTGTGTACATCTACCAAATACACACCCGGCCGCAGTTGGCTGCGTATAGGGGTGGGTTTGTTGGCAGGTATGGTGTACTGTCCCACATTACGGCCAGTCACGTCCCATATCACTACGCTGGCCATTCCACCATCCGAAGTACTGATGGTCATGTCAAAAATATTCGTTGCCGGGTTGGGCACCAATTCTATACCCGTTTGGCCGGGTGCTATACCCTGCACTGCATTCACACAAGGTATAGTTCCTATTACACTAATGGTTTTTACAGCCGATGCTGAACCACAATAATCGGTTATCGTATAGCTTATGTTTACCGTACCTGCAGCAACACCGGTTACTGCACCAGTGGCACTTACGGTAGCGGTAGCTGCGCTACTGGTAGACCATGTTCCCCCTGTAACAGAGCTGGTGAGTGTTACGGTCTGGCCCGGGCATACCGAATCGGCACCGCTGATGGTACCCGGCATTAATGGGGGCAATACGTCTACATTAATTGTAATTGTGTCCGAATAAGTACCATCATTTACACGTACCGAAAAGACATCGGCCCCTGTGTACCCTACCGCTGGCGCATAAGTAAGCCCCACAGGGGTGACCGTACTACCAGTAGACGCAGTAGAATATGTAGCCACCAACGTACCATGTGCCGGTAACACTACAGGGCTCCATGTCAATGTCTGGCCTACATCTATATCATCTACCTTTAGCGCACTGTCTATTACGGTAAACTCAATGGGACATACCACTACATTTTTGGTTTCACCAGCAGTAAAGTAGGGTTCATTGCCAATTTTTATACGGCGTATACGGTTATTGTCATAGTCGGCCACAAACACATCGCCATCGGTGCGTACAGCTACATCAGTCGGATAATTGAATTGCCCCAATAAAGCAAGCCCACCATCTCCCGAATAGCCCGCTGTTCCTGTGCCTGCCAGTGTGTTAATAATTCCCGAAGTATTTACCTTGCGAATAACATGGTTATTCCAATCGGCTATGTATATGTTTCCCGGCCCATCTACCGTTATGCCCTTGGGGTAGTACACTTTGGCCGCAGTTGCGGGGCCGCCATCGCCCGTGTAGCCATATATAGACCCCGGCACAGAACCAAATAGAACACCAACCACCGTACTGATAACGCCTGTACTGTAGTTTATTTTTCGTATCCTGTTATTGCCATTATCGGCTATATAAATATTACCGGCAGCATCTACTGCTACATCGGTAGGTTCGTTCAACCTGGCCGCTGCGGCGGCACCACCATCGCCGGCCATGCCAACGCCTATAAGACCATTACCGGCTATACTACTGATAACACCGGCTGCATTTACACTACGTATAGCATGGTTTAGTTGGTCTGCTATCAGCAAATTGCCGGTAACAGGGTGTATGGCCACGGCCAGCGGGCTGCCCAGTCGGGCCATTGTAGCCGGGCCACCATCGCCTGCAAAACCGGTTGCACTGCCCGGTGTGCCCGCTACTGTGGTTATGATGCCTGTTGTGCTTACTTTACGCACAATGTTATTGCCCATATCGCAGAAGTACATATTGCCACTGGCATCAAACGCCATGCCTGTAGGCCAACTGATGCGGGCAGCCGTTGCCGGGCCACCATCATCTGTCGGTATGTAGGCAGCAAGGCCGGTTCCTGCAACCGTAGTTATCTGCCCGGTTGTGGCCGACACCTTGCGAATACGGTGATTTTGATAATCGGCAATATAAATATCGCCACCAGGCCCGGCAGCCACAGAATAAGGCAGACTCATTGCTGCCATAGTTGCCGCTACAGGAGGCACATCGGGGGTATAACCGGCTATACCTGTACCGGCATATGTAGTAAGTAGCTGTGCGCCGGCGGGTATTGCTGCGGTAACCAATAATGCTGCACCAAGCAGTGCAGATAGAGTCCTTTTCAAAGTGTACAATTTTGCTAAAAATATGCAGAAAGAACAGCATAACAAAAAAGTGTTACAAGACACAATAATGCTATCACATACACATAACAAACAAATCGCCTACATGCATTGGCGTGCCGGTAACCGTCACTTCTAAAAAATGATTAGGTTTGTGCCATTATGGACAAAATAGCCTTACTGAAAGAAAAGAAACAGCAAGCACTGCTGGGCGGTGGCGCAAAACGTATAGAAGCGCAGCACAAGAAAGGTAAACTCTCGGCCCGCGAGCGGTTGCAGTTGCTGCTGGATGAAGGTAGCTTTGAAGAAATAGGCATGTTGGTAACGCACCGTTGCCGCGACTTTGGTATGGAAAAAGAAGTGTACCAGGGCGATGGTGTAGTAACAGGTTATGGCACCATCAACGGCCGTACTGTGTATGTGTTCTCGCAAGATTTTACTGTGTTTGGCGGTAGCCTTTCGGAAACACATGCCGAGAAAATAGTGAAAATAATGGAGCTGGCCATGCAAAATGGCGCACCGGTTATAGGCCTTAACGACAGTGGTGGTGCCCGTATACAGGAGGGTGTAGTATCGCTGGGCGGTTATGCCGATATTTTTTACCGCAATGTGCAGGCATCGGGTGTAATACCGCAGATATCGGCCATATTGGGCCCATGTGCGGGTGGTGCCGTATACTCGCCAGCCATTACCGACTTCATCATGATGGCCGAAAACACATCGTACATGTTTGTTACCGGCCCCAACGTAGTAAAGACCGTAACCCACGAAACCGTTACCAGCGAGGAGCTGGGCGGTGCACTCACGCATGCGTCCAAGTCGGGTGTTACCCACTTCACCTACGCCAATGAGGTAGAGTGTATCAACAACATTAAACGTTTGCTGAGCTATATGCCGCAAAACTGCGAAGAAGATGCCCCACGCTATGCCTATGAAGCCGGCGATGAACGCAGACCTGCGCTGAACAATGTGATACCCGCCAACCCCAACCAACCATACGACATCAAGGAAGTGATAGCCGAGCTTGTAGACAGCGAGAGCTTTATGGAAGTACATAAGGACTTTGCCGAAAACATAGTAGTAGGCTTTGCCCGCATGGGTGGCCGCAGCATAGGTATTGTAGCCAACCAACCAGCATTTTTGGCAGGTGTGCTCGATATTAACTCCAGCCGCAAGAGCGGCCGTTTTGTGCGCTTTTGCGATGCGTTCAACATACCGCTGCTTGTACTGGTAGACGTGCCCGGCTTCTTGCCCGGTACCGATCAGGAATGGAACGGTATTATCATCAACGGCGCAAAGCTGCTGTACGCATTAAGTGAAGCAACAGTTCCCAAAATCACGGTTATTACCCGTAAGGCATACGGTGGTGCGTACGATGTAATGAACTCTAAGCACATAGGTGCCGACCTGAACTACGCATGGCCTACTGCCGAGATTGCAGTAATGGGTGCAAAAGGTGCCGCAGAAATCATCTTCAAAAAAGAGATAGCCGAAGCCACAGACCCCGAAGCCAAACTGAAAGAAAAGGAAAATGAATATACCGAGAAGTTTGCCAACCCCTATGGTGCCGCAGCGCGTGGCTACATTGACGAGGTAATAATGCCCGAAGAAACAAGGGGCAAGCTCATTCGCGGGTTCAAGATGCTGGAAAACAAAGTGGCCAAAATGCCAAAGCGTAAACACGGCAACATACCGCTGTAACAGCCACTATACCGAAACACACTTTTTGCAGGGATGTGCGTGATGCGCATCCCTGTTTGGTGTAGCAAAGGCCATAGAAATAACTACAGCATAAATGAAAAGCAGAATTGCGAAGGTCTTTTTCATAAACATCCTTTTTTGAGAGTTTACAGATACACAAAAAGAAAATAAGGTTTACAGGGATGGGTCTACAGAGCGATTGATCAGCAATGATACCAATGCAAACATTGTGCCAACATTTTAGGGTTTCATTCACAAGCGCAAACGGCAACATATACCACCCGCACATGTACCCACGCTGTACCTTTGCCGTATGACGGGTGTGTGGCGCATACCAACGATAGCAATTTCGGCCAGTTTGTTTACTGCATGTTGTGCATGGGGGCTATGTATGGCCACCAGCCGTTTGGTCTTGGGCTACATGCCTTCAGCCGTTCAGCCATTATTTATGGCCGTAACCGGTGGCACACTGGTGGTGTACAACCTGCCACGCCTCATACCCCGGCCATACGGCAAGCCCCGTGGCCAGCAGCCACTACGGCCGTGGTACACCTTTTTTTTTGTAGCAGGGTTGGTAGTGGCCGCCCTTGGCGCATGGCACCTGCCCATACAGGTAGCTATGGCTTGCGCCGGGCTGTCAATATTGTCTTTTGCCTATTTTATACCCATATTGCCGGGCAAGCGCAAGCGACTGCGCGACTTTGGCCTACTGAAAATAATACTGCTCACCACCATCTGGACTGTGGTAACGGCGGTGCTACCCATGTTAGTGGCCAATGTCTCTGTAGCACTATGGCCATGGGAGGTCTTGCTACGATTCGTATTCATATTTGCACTGTGTATCCTCTTCGATATTCAGGATATAGAAACCGATGCCGGATACAACATAGCCACACTACCCACCCGCATAGGCGAGCGAAATGCCTATGCGTTGGTATACGTTTGTCTGGCAGTATTTCTGTTGCTTAGTTATATGCAGTTTCAACTGCACCCTACCCTGCATGGGCGCATGTGGGCCGCAATTGTTACAGCTATAGCCACAGCCATTGTAGCACAGATAGTGCGCCAAAAACCATCGCGGGCTCTATTCATAGCCATTACCGATGGTATGATGCTGCTCTATGCACTGCTGGCACTGCTGCCGGCACGCATACTATAGGCTACAGCCCCCTACGCTTTATTTCTTGATTGATGAGTGCCAGTTCGCGGCCGGTTTGGCCAGCCACAGAGGTATTTTCCTGCGCACGGCGCATCAGGTAGGGTATCACATCCTTTACCGGGCCATAGGGCAGGTACTTGGCCACATGATAGCCACTGCCCGCCAAATTGAAAGAGATATTGTCGCTCATACCAAACAGTTGCGAAAAATATACATTCTTCGATTGTGCCGCTACGTTGTGCTCATCCATCCATTTAGCCGCCTTCATGCAGCTTTGCTCGTTGTGGGTACCAATAAATACCGACACTGCTCCCAACCGCTCCAAACAAAACAACACTGCCGTATCGTAGTCGGTATCTGTTGCCTGCTTGTTGGGCTGTATGGGCGATGCGTATCCCTTTTCGGCTGCCCGGTTACGTTCTTTTTCCATGTAGGCACCACGCACCAGCTTGGCACCCAATACATAGCCCTTGCGGTGTGCTACATCATAAGACTGTTTCAGAAACTCCAACCTGTCGTGTCGGTACATCTGAAACGTATTGAATACAATAGCTTCTTTTTTGTTGTACTTCTCCATCATGGCATCGGTCAGGTCGTCTACCGGCTTTTGTATCCAGCTTTCTTCGGCATCTACCAATACCATAATGCCATGTGCGGCAGCGGTACCACATATGGTATCTATACGTTTATACACTCTATCCCACGCAGCCTTGCCCGCATCTGTAAGGGGTACGCCTGCATGTATCTTCTCCAGCAGATCGAAGTAAGCAAAACCCGTTACCTTAATGCTGATGAAAGGAATATTTTTGTTGGCTGCGGCATACTTGATGGCATTTACAAACTCTGGCACTGCCTTGTCAAAATCTTGCTCGCTTTCTTTGCCTTCTACACCATAATCCAGAATGGTACCTACGCCATACTTACCCAACATAGCTGCGGTGGCTCCTGCCTCGTCCATGGTTTCGCCACCGCAAAATTGGCGAAACAAGGTAGACTTGATGAGCCCCGTAACTGGCAAGCCCCAGGAAATGGCAAACTTTGTAGCTGCCATACCTACCGAAGTAAGCGCAGGAGAACCCATGGAAGAAAAGAGGAAACGTGCTTTCTTCAGCTCGTCGTTATTCCTGTATCTGAAGGCAATCTCGGTATTGTTGAATTCAGGAAGCATATTGCTATAATGGTTGGGAGTTGTTCTGCAAGACAGTACGCCCCCGTTTAGAAGTATGCAAAGGTAATACGTATATACATACCGAAAAACGACCCTTTTAAGCGTTATATGTTCGGGAAACTATCACATAATACAAACCCACCATAGAAAATATGATACTCATGTATCCGCAATATATTTTTTACCTTTGCGCCCTTCAAAGTATTGTTAGTCCCTTTTCAAACAATCAAGTTCTATGAATTTGTTTTCAGCGCAAAGCGCGGAGTTTATCGGCCGTCATATCGGTCCGAATGAGCAGGATACACAAGCCATGCTCAAAACCATTGGTGTAGCAAGCATGGAAGAGCTTGTAGCGCGTACTGTGCCGCAGGCTATTCGCATGGATCACCAGCTGAATGTACCGGCAGGTGTAAGTGAAGCAGCTTATCTGTCTTCGCTGAAGGAGGTCTCTCAGAAAAACAAAGTATTCAAAAACTATATTGGACAAGGGTACTACGACACGCATACCCCCAGTGTTATTCTCCGCAACATATTCGAAAACCCGGGATGGTATACACAATATACCCCCTACCAGGCCGAGATAAGCCAGGGCCGTCTGGAAAGCTTGCTGAACTACCAAACCATGGTAGCAGACCTCACTGGCCTGCCCATCAGCAATGCCTCTCTGCTGGACGAAGCTACTGCCGCAGCCGAAGCCATGAACATGTTCTACCACGCTGCCAATGGCGATAAGCGTGTTCGTTTCTTTGTAGATAGCGATGTATTTCCCCAAACAAAGGATGTAGTAGTAACACGCGCCCTGCCGCTGGGTATAGAAGTGGTATTTGGCGACTACCGCACTACCACACTCGACGATACCTACTTTGGCGCACTGGTACAATACCCCAATGACAAGGGTAGTGTAGAAGATTACCGCAGCTTTATAGAGGCCACCCATGCCTCTGGCTCTTTGGTGGTAATGGCTACAGACCTGCTGGCGCTTACATTGCTCACCTCGCCCGGCGAGCTGGGTGCCGATGCAGCTATCGGTTCTGCACAACGTTTTGGTGTGCCCATGGGCTTTGGTGGCCCACATGCTGCCTTCTTTGCCGTAAAAGACGATTTCAAACGCCTGATACCCGGCCGCCTGATAGGTGTGAGCATAGATGCTAAAGGCAACCGTGCCTTGCGTATGGCCCTCGGCACACGCGAGCAGCACATCAAGCGCGAGAAAGCAACATCAAACATATGTACTGCACAGGCCCTGCTGGCCAACATGGCTGCCATGTATGCCGTGTACCATGGCCCCGAAGGTTTGAAGAACATAGCCAAACGCGTAGCATTGCTGGCGCAGGTAATGGGCGATGCATTTGCATCAGCTGGCCTGAAACTGCATAGCAATAGCTTCTTCGATACAGTAACCGTAACCGTGGCCAACGAAGCTGCTGTACGGGCTGCAGCTGAGGCACACCATATGAATTTCCGCTACCATGGCAACCATGTAGTAGGCATATCTCTGGACGAAACCACTACACCTTCAGACGTGCTGAACATCATTCATCTGGTATTGAACAGTGAAGATCCTATCAGCATATCGGCCGATGAGCATGGAGTGCTGACGCACATACCAACTGCGTTGACGCGCACCAGCGAATTCCTGACGCATGCTGTGTTCAATACGCACCGCAGCGAGTCTCAGATGATGCGCTACATCAAGATGCTGGAAAACAAAGACCTGAGCCTGAACACGAGCATGATATCGCTGGGTAGCTGCACCATGAAGCTGAATGCAGCCAGCGAAATGATGCCGCTGAGCTGGCCCGAGTGGAGTAAAATGCACCCATTTGCCCCCACCAGCCAGACAGAGGGCTACCTGCAAATAGTAAAAGAACTGTCGGCCTACCTGTGCGAGATTACTGCATTTGACGCTTGCAGTTTGCAGCCCAACAGTGGCGCACAAGGCGAATATGCGGGTCTGCTGGCTATACGAGGCTACCACGAGAGCCGTGGCGACCATCACCGCACTACCATGCTTATACCCATATCGGCACACGGCACCAACCCTGCCAGTGCGGTAATGGCGGGTTACAAGGTAGTAGTGGTAAAGGCACTGGAGAATGGCTACATAGACGTAGAAGACCTGAAACAGAAAGCCGAACAACACGCCGACACATTGGCAGGCATCATGATTACGTATCCTTCTACCTATGGTGTGTACGAAGAAACAGTAAAAGACATTACTGCCATTGTACATCAGCATGGCGGACAGGTATATATGGATGGTGCCAACATGAATGCTCAGGTGGGTCTTACTGCTCCGGGCCTCATAGGTGCCGACGTATGCCACCTAAACCTGCACAAAACATTTGCTATACCACACGGCGGTGGTGGTCCTGGCATGGGCCCCATATGCGTGAAAGCGCATCTGGCACCATTCCTGCCATCGCACGATGTTATGGACAATGCCAGCGGCAATGGTAACCGTGCTGTGTCTGCTGCGCCATATGGCTCCGCCAGCATCCTGCTCATATCTTACGGCTACATCCGTATGTTGGGTACTGCCGGTGTACGCGCCGCTACCGAGTATGCGATACTGAATGCCAACTACATGCGCGCCCGTTTGCAAGGTGCCTATGACATACTGTACACCGGTACTGGTGGCACCTGCGCTCACGAGTTTATTGTAGACTTGCGCCCATTCAAGAAATCTGCTGGTATAGAAGCCGAAGACGTGGCCAAACGCCTGATAGACTACGGTTTTCATGCGCCTACCATGAGCTTCCCTGTGGCTGGCACTATTATGATAGAGCCTACAGAAAGCGAAGACAAAGCTGAGCTGGACCGTTTCTGTGATGCACTGCTGGGTATACGCGAAGAAATTCGTGCCATAGAAGAAGGCCGTGCCGATGCAACCGACAACGTACTGAAGAATGCACCGCATACACAGCATACCGTTACCGGTAACGAATGGAGCCACAGCTATAGCCGCCAACAGGCCGCCTTCCCGCTGCCATACGTAGCGCACAACAAATTCTGGCCAAGCGTAGCCCGTGTCAACAACACCTTCGGCGACCGCAACCTGGTTTGTACCTGCGAGCCTACTGAGTCTTACGCGTAAGTAATATATTTTTTTATAAAAAATGGTGCCAAATAAAAAATGGCACCATTTTTTTATTGCTTGTACTCATCGGGGTAATTACATACAACCGTCCAGTGCATACTCCACAGCCATACAAATTCAAAATAGAGTCACGATTGTGATTTTATTTATAAATTTGTATCGTTACATTTTTAAAACCTACTCTGATATGCGTATCCCTTTCTCAAAAGAACAGATAACCGACAGGATAAAATTTGATAATCCATGGTGGGATAGTGGTACAATTGAGACATACTACGCGAATATGAAAGAGCGAGAGTACTTTAGAATGTTTTTCCCACTGGTACAACAGAACAATCTAAAGCGTGCAGTAGTATTGATGGGACCACGCAGGGTAGGCAAAACGGTCATGCTGTTTCACACCATACAAAAGCTGATTGACAATGGCATACCCCCATCTTCTATATGCTACCTATCTGTAGAAACTCCTATTTACAATGGAATAAGCCTTGATGAATTATTGCAATACTACTTCGATATATCTGGCAATAACCGAGCAAGTAAAGTGTATATATTTTTCGACGAGATACAATATCTCAAAGACTGGGAAATACATCTGAAGTCTCTTGTTGATTCCTACCATACATCCAAGTTCGTTGTTTCCGGTTCGGCCGCAGCAGCGTTAAAGCTGAAAAGCAACGAGTCGGGTGCAGGTCGATTCACTGATTTTATACTACCGCCACTCACATTTCATGAGTACATATATCTGAGGGGGCTTGATGGCGTGTTTTCAGGCCCCAAGACTGGTTACTTCACAATAGATTTATCATCCCCACAAGATGCATTCTCCGACGAAAATGGCTTAGCGCAGCTAAATGAATACTTTATAGACTATATAAACTATGGTGGTTATCCCGAAGTCTCTCTCTCTAATGATGCGCGCTCGGAAATGGGGAGGTATATGCGAAACGACATTATTGACAAGGTATTGTTACGAGATTTGCCACAACTATATGGTATTGACGATACACAAGAGCTCAACTCTCTTTTTACCTACATAGCCTACAATAGTGGAGGAGAAATGTCGCTTGAAGGCATTTCTCAAACCTCAGGCGTTTCAAAGAATACCATTAAGAAGTATATAGAATACCTCGAAGCTGCTTTTCTGATAAGGGTTGTTCACAGGATAGACCAGTCTGGCAAAAAATTCAAAAGAGCAAATTTCTTTAAGATATACCTGACCAACCCTTCAATGCATTGTGCGCTATTTGGTGCAGTAAAAGCAGATGCTTCTTTTATGGGAAATTTGGTTGAAACAGCCATCTATTCTCAGTGGCAACATGCCGATGCAGACTTGTATTATGCCCGATGGGACAAGGGAGAAGTAGACATGGTAATGCTCAATGAATTGCTTGTACCATCGTGGGCAGCTGAAATAAAATGGTCAAACAAATGCGTCACAGATCATTCAGAACTAAAAAACCTCTGGACATTTTGCCAAACACATAAATTGTCGGAATCTCTTATAACAACGTATGACTATATGGGGCATAAAGAAATAACCAATATTAAATACAAGTACATACCATGCAGCATATACTGTTATATGGTAGGTAGAAATGTTATATATACAAAAGTAGAGAGTCAAGAAACGCCTTAACGAACCGGATATGTTGTGAATCTATAAAACCAATACCGACCAATTTTCTATTGGCTATCACATACATTCTGACATTTTTCTATAACATCGAGTAAGCAGAACCAACCATGTTTCAGAACGAAAAAACAAATAATACAGCAGGCATTTATCTGCACATACCTTTTTGCAAACAAGCCTGCATCTACTGCAACTTTCACTTCTCTACATCGCTGAAGTATAAAGATGATGTACTGGCCGCTATGATGCGCGAGATAGCCTTGCAACAACACTATCTGGGCAACAGGCAAATAGAAACTGTTTACTTTGGCGGTGGCACGCCTTCGCTGCTATCGGCCGATGACATCAATAGGTTATTTGACACTATAGCCAAATACTGGCCGCTGAACAACCTGAAGGAATGCACCCTTGAGGCCAATCCCGATGACCTGAACAAACAGTACCTGCGCGACTTGCGCCATACCCCCATCAGCCGGTTCAGTATAGGCATACAGTCGTTTCACGACAAAGACTTGTTGTACATGAAGCGGGCGCATAATGGTCAGCAGGCCGAGACTGCCATCAAGGGTGCACAAGACGCAGGTTTCGACAACCTGACCATAGACCTTATATATGGCATACCCGGCCTTACCGATGCGGCATGGCAGCAAAACCTGAACAAGGTAAAGGAACTAAGCCTGCCCCACTTCTCGGCCTATGCACTAACGGTAGAGGAACGCACTGCACTGCACCACGCCATAGCAAAAAAAGCAGCCGCTCCGGTAGACAATGAGCAATCGGCTGCCCAATTCGAGATACTGATGACACATGCACCATCTATAGGATTCGAGCATTACGAAATATCGAACCTTGCAAAGCCGGGCAGCTATGCGGTACATAATACCAACTATTGGCGGGGCAATGCCTATCTGGGCATTGGGCCATCGGCACACTCATTCGATGGAGACCGTCGCCGCCGTTGGAACGTAGCCAACAACATTACCTACACACAAGGGCTACTACAAGACAACCGCCCCACCCACGAGGAGGAAGTACTGACCGATGCCGACAGAATGAATGAATACATCATGACATCGCTACGCACCCAATGGGGTTGCGACACCGGCTACATAGGGGCCCAATGGGGCACCGACACCGTAAAACAGTTGTTACGCAGTAGCGAGTCGTTTCAGGAGCGGCAATGGCTGCAACTGCAAGACGGCATCCTTACCCTCACCAACCGTGGCAGACTCTTTGCCGATAGAATTGCCTCTGACCTGTTTACCGAAAATGAATAAGGGCCCCCGCAACAGCAGAGACCCTTACCCTATCGGTTACTAACCCTTATTTGTTAGTCTATGCCACGCGTGTTCAAAAACGCGTTGGCAGTTTGTATACCAGCAGGCCCGCCATCGTTGTTACGGCCTACAGTAATGTCGCTATAAAAATTGTTGGCCGATGCGTTGGGATTCTCAATAGCCATATTCTTACGCACATATGCTGGTATATCTTCAATGTGGTCATTGTTACCCTCATTGGCACGCACATTCATGCTCATGCTACGCAGGCGGGCCGCACGGTCTTCAAGTGCCCTCTTCTGTTCTTCAAAAATGCGCTTTTCTTCTATTTCGCGTTCCGTAAGCACGCGCTCGCCAATCTTCATCACTGGCTGTTCTTTTACCGGCTCTGGTGTGGGCGTGTAGCCGCTGGTATAGCCGTGGTAAGGTACCGCAGGTGGTTCCGATTGCAGCTCGTGTACTATTGGTGCAGCTACTTCTTCGCGCACAGGTGCTTCTTCGGCCACGCTCAGCACATACTGTTCGCGCTCTGCCATTGGCTCTTCAGCCACGGGTATGTACGATGTTACTACGGGTGCAGCTTCTGCTACCGGCTCTTGCACC
>JAGKWS010000030.1 GCA_021151685.1 Chitinophagaceae bacterium | reverse complement strand
ACGCAATGTAGGTGCCATAGCACGTACAGCACTCTGTTGTGGAGCCCACGGACTCATTTTACCCACGTCTCATGCCGCATCGCTTACCGAAGAGGCCATCAAAACATCGGCCGGTGCGCTGCGCAAAATAATGCTGTGCCGCATACCATCGGTACCACAGGCAATAGATGTGCTGCGCCTGAATGGCATACAGGTAATGGGCACCCAAATGCAGGGCAGCATACCCGTACATGAGGCCGATATGACCCCACCGCTCACCATTGTAATGGGGGCCGAAGATACTGGCATCAGCAAGGATGTTCTGAAACGTGCCGACCAGCTCATTCGTATACCTATGCCCACCAACTTCGATTCGCTGAACGTATCGGTAGCGGCGGGTATGGTGCTGTATGAGACCATGCGCCAGCGACTGCTGGCGGGCAAATAGAACTGCATACCGGCAGCTTTTAAGTGGCCAGAAAAAGAAACGGCTGCGTCTTGTTACAGACAGCAGCCGCCTCCGATCCACACGATCTTATTTGTTTGGCTATCTGTTGAAGATGGTACACTTCATTTGGAATTGCAGATAGTCGCGATCTATGAATTTATCGCTGGGGTTGATGAAACCATTCATACCCTTGCGGTAGGCTACGGCAGCTTTGAAGCGGTTGGTGAAAGCAAACTCGGTTTTGCCTATGAAACCCACGTCAAATGTTGGTGCCACCTGTATATTATCGCGGTCTACAACCGATGTTGCGGGCCTGTTGTCTACCAGCATCTTCTGGAAGTCGGGGCCCATACCTACCGACATGCGCTTCATCACCTTTACCCCTATACCGGGTGTTATTTGTGCATAAGACAGGTTGTAAGATATGTCTTGTGTTTTTACCACACCAGTTACACCACCAGTGTTCTGTGCCGTATTCAAATCGTCTGAAGACACCTTGGATGCCGAGGCCGGTTTTGAGGCCAGAGTACCACCACCAGCGGGGCCGGCACTATTCTCGTACGACATAAACTTGGTACGCTGCACATTGTCGCTGCTGGCAAAGGCAATATCGCTCTCTACATATACCTTATCATTAATCATTTTGCGCACGGTAGCACCCGCCATGTAGCCACTGTTGTTGTTACCCTGATTGACACCGCCAGACAGTATTACCGAGAAGTTCATCTTCTTTCTTACAGCCATTGTTTTTGGCTCTTCCCTGAAGGTTTGCATAGGCTCGTGTTTGGCCACTGCGGGTTGTTGCTTCTTTTCGGGTTTGGGCGTTGCGGGTACTGCGGGCATTTTATCTACATCGGTAGCAGCGGCAAATTCGGCAGCGGCATAGCGGGCAGTAGTTGCGGGCTGGCCGGTATTGGCCATGTTACTCAGTTTGAGGCCTACGGCACTATTGCCGGCACCCGGTGTTGCGGTAGCTTTTATTGTCTTTATACCACGTACAGTTTTTGTTTTGGCCGGTACCACTGCGGCATTAACCGCTACATCGGGCACCATGGCTATTGCTTCGTGTTGTTGCTGTTGTGTGCCGGCACCAAACTTGCCTGTGCTGGCATAGCCACCCGAGGCCGACCCTTCGGTGAAGCCAAAGTGTAGCAACGATGTAACCCCTATAGCCAATGCTACAGATGCTGCCATACCGGTTACGGGCATCCACAGCCACATAAGCAGGTTGCGCCTTTTCGCACGGCCATCCATCTCCTCTGCAAGCCTATCCCAGTTGCGGGGATTGTACGCAAAGTCGTTCTGGTCAAACTTTTGTCTGAACAGATCGTCAAATTCTCCTGGCTTCATACGTTACTTTATTAATATTATTATTTTCGCTTTTCATTATTTTCTTTTGCAGCAGATTCCTCGCCTGGTGCAGGTGCCAGTGCGATGTTCCTTCGCTTATCTCCAGTTGTCCGCTTATCTCTCTGTGGTTGAACCCGTCGAACACAAAGAGGTTGAAAACAGTTTTGGTCATGGCTGGTAGTGTTTGTATCATTTCTACCAGTTCCTTAAATCCGACGCTTTCTATACCCATGTTGGTTACAGAAAGGTTAGTTTCTTCGGCAGGAACGGCCTTAACGTGTATGGCCATTTCTTCCTTCAGGGCTGTGCTGCGCAGGTAGTCGAGACAGGTATTGACCATGATGCGTCTCATCCATCCTTCGAACGAGCCTGAATTGGTGAATTTGTCTATTTGTGTAAATACTTTCAAAAATCCATCGTTCAGCAGTTGCTCGGCATCCTGCATGTCTTTGGCATAGCGGCAACACACCTTCAAGAACAGGCTATAGTAGGTCCTGTACAGGTATTCCTGTATTGCCCGGTTCTTTTGCCGGCACCCATATAGTATCTCCTGTTCAGAATATGCGGGCATGATGCGCACAGTGTGTCTGTTATTGAAAGTACATGTTTCTAACAATTCATTTCGTCATTTTTTATATAGTGCATCTTCGCACCGTTTGGGCTGCAGCTACTGTAGGCAGTCTGCCTCCTTTCTTTTTAGAATAATAGGGTTTACAGGGGCTGTTTAGCAAGGTTTATAGTCATAAATACATTGGGGTTTGTAGTCAATTTCGGTTTATAGAAATACTGATCTGTAATTGAAAAAGTTATACACAAAAAAAGAGCTACTGTGAGTGGGTGCTGTAATGTTAGAAAAGGGGCCCCTTTTACTGCTTAAAACTAACCACTCACATAATAAGACGATAAGCTGTTGCATAATCTTGGGTGCTTTTTCACATAATTTTAAAAATATACAAAACATTAAAAGCTGCACATAAACACATCAAATACCGTACCAATGGGCGTTTTGTGTGTTTTATGATTATTTTTTTCAATTAGGAATATCCTGTAGAAAATTGCATATTTACAGTACAATAACATGGGTATGGCATCTTACATAGTAGCAGACAGCGGATCTACCAAAACAGACTGGTGTTACATAAGAAAGGGGAAAAAGCCAAAACACTTTCTGACACAGGGAATAAACCCCCGAATGCAAACCGCAGAGGTGATAGCTGGCATACTGGCTGCTGAACTGCCATGGAACGAAAAAAAGGACTTGCCGGACAGTATTCACTTTTATGGTGCAGGTACCTCTAACCCCGAGAAACAGAAGCTGGTAACGACTGTATTGAAAAGCCATTTTAATGTTGCCGATGTGAAGGTAGCTACCGATCTTGCGGGTGCGGCCATAGCCCTGTGTGCCGATGGTAAGGGCATTGTGAGTATACTGGGTACGGGTAGTTCGTCTTGCTACTACGATGGTAAACGCATACGCGAGCAGCAGCCCTCGCTGGGGTATCTGGCGGGCGATGAGGGCAGTGGCAACCACATGGGTAAGCGCATACTGCAGTACTATGCCTATGGCACGTTTGATGCCGAGCTGAAAACGGGTTTTGAAATGCGGTTTGGGAAGGATATGAAGGCCATTGTGAATCAGTTGTACCAAGACCCCTACCCCAACCGATATCTGGCATCGTTCACCCCCATGCTAAAGGACCTGCGCGGCCACTACATGGTAGAGAACATACTGGAAGATTGCCTGAACGACTTCTTCCGTAATAGTATATTGAAGTACCGGCAGGCGTGGAAACATCCGCTGTACTTTACGGGCTCGGTGGCATGGCACTTTCGCGATGTGATAGAAAACCTGTGCGACCAGTACGAACTGGAACTGGGTAAGGTAGAAAAAAGCCCCATACAGGGCTTGGCCGACTATTATCAGAAGATGGCGGGAAAGTAGCTGTGCGGTTTTTATTACGTTTTACATTTGGCGCAAGTTGAAAAGACTTGCAGAAAATTGGGGGGAGACGCAAACTGACGCAAGCGACGCTTGCCTGTATGAGGACGAAGCGAAAAGCTTCGATCAGATGAAAACTCTCTTTCTATATCGTAACTGCAATACTCATAATACCGTTCGCAGAACGGGTATCTATTATTGGTTCCGGATGCTCTTCGGAACATTTTATATAACAGCGGTCTTGAAAATTGCCACATTGTTATTAAACATCTGTTACGGGTGCGCAGGTTGGATGAATCTGGAACAACAATACCTGGGGAACGACAATGCCAGAGCAAAAGGGGTATATATACCTGAAAGAGACAGTTCAGGCATATTGGCAAACATCCAATTTGCCACCATACCTGCACTGTCTCATAGATTCCTATCCTGCGAAATTCAGATTGCTTGTTATATGCTTTAATTCACGGGTACAAGTCTCCACATTTGGCCAGATACATTCTGATCATTGTCCATAAATGCATTGCCACCGTTGCTTGAACTACCGGGCTTGTTACCTTCCAGCGATAAACTATTTGCGCCGGCCTTAGTGCGCAACCTGTAAATATGGTTGCCATCTTTAGAGCTTACCAGATCCAGTCTCCATAATTGACCGGTGACATTCTTGCAATCGTCCATAAATGCTGCACCACCTTTAAAAGGACTGTCCTTTCCGTTACCTTCCAGACATTTTCCATCTCCCTGATCTCGGGATTTTAAGCGATACCATCCCTTGTTCTGTTCATCCGGAACGAACTTCCACATGGTGCCCGTAGCACCTTTTTGAGAAGACATAAACGAGCCCCCATTCATGGTAGGGCTTGCGGCACCATTACTTTCCAGCGACAGATCATCACCGGTGAATTGTGTTCTCAAATAATACCAACCTTTGTAGTTGGGGGTAAAAGAATGTCCTCTTTCCTGCGCATTAGCATGTAAACTGAGCCCAAGAAAAGTGAGTAAAATTACGTTCTTCAGTTTTTTCATTTTTGCTTGTGTATTTGCCTACTCTATGTAACATTTTCGGCTTCCTGCTGTATGTTGTAGATGAATATGATTCAGACTTTTTTGTGAAACTGCCTGTAGCACACCTTTGTAGCTACCAAAGTTTACTTTTTGTGAAACCACACCCTTTCGCCAGAAGCAGCGTATAGCCCTATTATACCATCATCTCCTACCATCAGTTTTACCGGCTTTATATTGGCATCCTTAAACCTTGGGTCGCCAGCTGGTGTGGTACTTGAAGCCCATGTCACTTCATTTTTTTCATTCAGAACAACGAGGTTTCCATCGTTCCAGAGTTCGAGTCTTACATTGCCTTTGTTGGTATGGCCGAAGCAGGTAAACGGCAGGTAAGATTGAATTTTGCCATTCTTTGCAGTATAACTACAAAATTGCCCACCATTGGCACCCGTATGGGCGGCAAAAACATAATTCCCACTTTTGGATTGCAATTGTTCGCCACGCCTTAATATTTCTCCTGTTTTAAGCTCTGTTTTTTGTGCAGAGGCCACACCTGTGGCAAGCAATGTGATTGCGATCGCACTCAAAAATTCTTTATATTTCATGATATATTTGTTAGTGCCTACTCTTGATAGCATTTTCGGCTTCCTGCTTTTTGTGTGAGCATGAAGGTAAATGACTGATATAATGACATATGATTATTGGGATAGAAGAGTACTTTTAGGGATAGAAAACAAAAAAAATAATAACCATGACTATTGGTTAATATCAGCAGGGAGAACCTAAAAGATACAAGGGGTAAAAACTCCCCAAATGCCTATATTGGGTGTAAGAGAACCGGGTGAGATTTGAACAAAGTTAGTTTTGAACCTTGATGCTAAGGATATATGAGATTGGGTTGTTGATGGTGGCCTCGCCTGGTTTGTAACCGGGCGATCTATATCTGACACGGGAGTGCTTTGCTAACGCCAGCATCAGTGGAGTCTTGCTGATACAAAGGGTAGCCCCCGCAGGGGCATAGTTATTAAAATCATTTGGCTGCAGACCGTTTGCACCTAACGGCGCAATGACATGTATTGTAGATGTACAACCGGCACGGCATTGTCATATATAACTTGAGTTTAGTTTACAGATAAATCAAGTAGCTTAACCTATACCCACATGTGATGAAAATGCCCAACCTACTTTTTCCCTTTCCCTGCTTTCACTGGTTTATTTGCCTTCCTGGTTGTGGTGTCGGCAGCGGCGGCGGCTTCGCGGGCTTGCTGTAGTGTGGCTTGTTTTTGGCGGTATTTGTTGCCACCAAAGAACTCGCCGAGGTTGTCGAACGAGCGGCGCCAGCCTATACCGGCACCCACGCGCTGTACGTTTTTGTTCTGTACCACATCGAAATCGCTGGTTTGGAAGGCACTAAGGCGGAGACCATTGGTGCCGGATAGCAGGTATTGCAGACGGAAGTCGCCGGCAAAATTGACGCTGGTGGCTGCATTGGTATTGGCAGGTTTACCCCAGTCGGACGTGCTGCCGAGCGATACCAGCAGACGGTCGTTGAGGTAGTTTTTGGTAACGCCAAGTTTCAGTTGGTTTCGGTTGACGCTGCCCCCCACATTGGTGGCATCGTTGAAGTTGTAGTTGGTATATTTTACCGCCACATTCACATTGCGGTTGCCCAGCAATTTGTTTACTATTTTGGTGAGCCCGGTAGATGCCGTGTTCGATATCATTTGGCTCACATTGTTTACCGTACCCGACAAGGCCGACGAACCGAATGAGGAGCCAAAAGGCCCATCTTCGGGTATGAACGACCCTACGAGCAAGAGGCCTGCTACCTGGTCGGACTTACGGCGGTCGTCTTTGTTGATTTGCTGCAATTTTTGGTATGGTACAGATGCTCCGGACTGTTTACCGTCTACATCGAGATCGAACGACAGGCGCGAGCTATAGATGGGCCCATTCATATGCAGTATCACATTTACAAACTGCATAACTTGTGCATCTCTTTTATCGTTATCGGACAGAAGTGCCTTGTCGGCATCGTTCAGGATGTCGAACAGGCGGGCTTTGACGGAATAGATGGCATCTACATCGAGATTGGTAGACGCAAACGGCCCGTTGAAGGCAATGGTGCTACCATTGGACAGGCGAAAAACCCTATGTAAGGCCAGTTGTGGGAAGGTAAGGGTATAGGTACCATCTGCTATGGTGTAGGTACCCGTCATGCGCATATCGTTGTTGGGTGGCACATCCATCTGTATGTTACCAGAACCGGTGGCCACAATCTCGTCGTTGGTGGCGGGGTCCATGACTATATGTATCTCGGCCAGTGGGTTCAGATCGGCCTCCAGATTGATGGACAGCTTGTCTTTTACTTTTTTCTTTACCTCCTGCACCTCGCCATAAGACTTGAAGGTGACGTAGCTGTAGCCACCAGTATAGTTGCCGGTGCTGGCAGGAATATAGATAGTAGACTTGGCTGCAGGCTTGCCCCCATAGAGGTTCAGCTTCACATTGTTGAACGGACCGCGCACGGTAAAGGAATCCATACCGGCAATGAGTTTGCCATAAAATAAGTCGTTCTCGGCATGCGTCAGGTTCATTACCTCGAATTTGGGCGTGGTAAAATTGAGCCGCATGCGCATGCGGTTGAACATATTGTGCGCAAAGTATCCCGACATAACGGCAGGGTTGCCAAAAACATCGTACAGGGTAATGCGACCAAAATCTATACGGGTATTGCTGATGCCTACTGCGGCTACGGGTATTTTGTAGGTACAGCCCAGATAGTCGAACCGGAGACTGGCATCGCTGAGGGATAGGGCACCATCTATTGACGGCTTGGGTATAGTGCCAGAAATGCCTACAGAACCATTGATATCGCCTTTGAGATTGCTCATAAGCCCGGCAAGGAAGGGGGCGCCCCATGCCAAACGGGCATCGCGGAACCGCAGTGTACCCTCTATGCGCTGGCCGGTGGCACTATCGAGCGAGACAGTACCGGATATCATGGCGGCAGCATTATTGCGAAAGATACCTGTTTGCGGGTCTATGGATATCAGTTTCCGTTTTTCGTCGTAAAAACCAACTATATTGATGTTGCCCACGGTATCGTTACCCAGCTTTACACCGCTGGCCCGTACATTGGCATTTATCCTGAGGTTGCCAAACATATCGTTTACCGATACGGTGGCATCTATGCGGCCATCGGGCTGGTAACCGGCAAAACCTGCTATGTTACCCAGGTGAGCCACATCCAGATTGTGGGCATTCAGCAATACAGTGCCACCATTGGCCGGTGTGCCAGACACGGATATCTGCTGGATGCCAGAGGTGAGCAGTACTCTTTCTACCGACAGGTATTTATCGGAATACTGTACGGTGCTGCCGCCGGCAATGTCCCACTTTACGCGGCTGAGGTAGAACTGTGATGGAGCGGTGGTGAGGGTAAGGGTATCTTCGTGCGCGCGGATGAGCCCACTGAACAATGCAGAGCTTTCCTGATCGGGCGAGATGGTAGAGAGTGTAAAGCCAATGGAATCGTTAGCAACGGAGGTATTGAGGCTCATAGCCCCTTTTACGGCACTATCGGCCAGCGATGCAAAGGCCACTGTGGTATTGAGCGATAGCCGGTTGAGGTCGCCAACACCTACCAGTTCGGCACCGGTTAGCTCCAGTAAACCCACCTTGCCCCACGGCACAAATGCATCTACCGAAATGGTGCCGGCAGTGGTGTTGAAGCTGCCCTTCACTTTGGCATCATCGAACCCTCTGACGATGGGTAACACTACGGCAAAAATGCTATCGACCTCGTGTGTGTTGAGTGTAAAATCGAACTGCTGACCAGACAATTTGGTATCGGGCTGGCGCACGTAGTTGGGTATGTACTGAGACAGGTAGTATTGCACAGCCACTGGCAACTCGCTGAGCTTGTAACGACCATTGATGTCGGCATTGAAGGCATCACTGGTTACCTTGAGTGCACGGTTGACACTATCGCCTTCTGAAAGTACATAGACAGAGTCTATATCGAGCCGGTGGGCATTTCTGCGCAGGTCTATATTGAACAATTTGGCCGAGCCAAAGAAGTTGTCGATGTTGTTGCCGGTACAGTTTAAAAAGAAGTCGGCAGATGCGGTAAGGCTATCTGATACGAGGCGCACTGCACGCAGGTTGCAGGCCAGCAAGTGTGCGGTGGCATTGATGCGGAGGTCGTTGCCCGAGTAATTGAGGTGTCCATCGAAGTCGAGCGCGAGGTTGGGATCGTCTACCAGAACTCTACCATCGAATTGCTGGCGGGCCAGTGTACCTTCGGTAATGATGTTGTGGTACCGGTATCCGTTTACCTGAAACTCTTTGATGAGCCCGTCTAACCGCATCTGCATATTGTCGGGGTTGAATGAACGGCCGGATACCTTTTGGTCTGTGGTTATATCGCCCAACAATGACTGTTGTAATACCTTGCCCAGTTGCAGGTGACTGGTACTGAGGGAACCGGAGTAGGTAGCAGAGTCGGGGTGGAAGCCGGGCATTATGAGACTGATGTCGGTAACGGCTTCGCCGAGATTGGATTTGAAGGCACCTGCTACCCGAAAATTTTCGATATACCCTTCAAATATACCATTGAACCTCAGGTAGCTTACACTGTCGGCGGAGAAGACCGGATTGTTTCTGAGGGCGGGGGCATAGTGTACAATTCCCTTGCCGGTGGTGGTTATCTCGCCATCGCGGAAGGTTATGAGTGTGGAATTGATATCGGGCAGGCCCTGCATGGCCAAATTGCCCTTCAGGGTAAAGAAGCCATCGGTAACACTGAGATCGCTGGCAGTGAGGTCTGTAACGGTACCCTTGCCACGGCCATCTATGGTGAGTACCATATCGGGGAAGTCTTGTAACTGTGGGGCAAAGAACATTACATCGCGTTTATCTACGCGGGCATCGCGTAGTTGTGCCACCATGGTTACACTGTCGAGATAATTATTAAAATCGGGGAAATGACGGTAGTGCATGGCATAGTAGTCGCGGAGAATACTATGATTGGTTTCCATATACAAATTGCTGCATATGGATGCGATAGGCGAGACCGAGACATCGCATGTCATTTTTTTAATATTGATACCACAACGCTCGGCCGCTGTCATGTTTTGCAGTTTGGCCGTAATGGTATCGCCCACAATGTTGATGCCGGTAGCATCTATATTGATGCCGGTAATGTTCATGTGGGTTTCATCGAAATGACCGGCAACGGGGATATCTTCGCCATCGTCATATGAGAAGAAACAAGACTCGAGCAGCAATTGGTCGGCTTTTACTTTCCAATGGTCGGGGTTGAATGGAGTGCTATCGAATGCGAGCGAATGTTTGGGTTTGAGGTGTGGCGGCCTGAGGCCATCGTACTCGCGCACCATCATGCCCGACTCCTTCAACTCAATTTTATTGAGGTTTATCAGTTCATCTACCGTGTTGATGTTGTTGGCATCGGCCAGCATGTAGCCTATTTTTATCCGGAGGTCCTCGCCTACCCAACCATCGTCCATGAACACCCGTACATCCTTCAACTGAATTTTATCGAGGTCGAATTCGAAGGGTTTGCCGGTAGTGGTGTCTTTGGGCGATTGGGACGGGCTACTGAAGGCATCTTCGATAAATGCATAGTTCCATACAGCCGAATCGCGACGGTGCAGATGGACATATGTATTGCGCACCCCCAGATAATGGAGTACGGGTTTCTTTTTGAAGATGAACCAGTCGGTGATGCGGGCTTCTATGCCACCAGCATAGACGAGGGTATCGCCCGTTTGGTCTTGCAAAAAAACCTCCTGAATCTCGACACTATTGAGCAAGCCGATGTGCACATGCCCTACCGATACTTTGGTTTTGAGCTGTTTCGAGAGTATATCGGCGGCCTTGCCTGCCAGATAGGTTTGAAAAGGGGAATAATTTATCAGTGCTATGGCTGTGAGCAACAATAGCAAAATGGTTCCAAAACCATAACCCGATATTTTGAGAATTCGTTTCAGTCCGTACTATATATCTAAACTCTCTTGTTACAAAAATAATTCCAAACGCCTGTAAAGTGTAGCGGGCAGACAACTATCGGTGCGCAATATGTGTTAAAAAATGAAAAACGGCCCGGCATTTTATCACTTTTCCAAATGCACTACGGCAGAAAGCCCTGCTTTCTGCCGTAGTTGACATGTATGTGTAGGCATTACCAGCATGCTGGTGTACCGTATTATTATCCTTGCAATGCTGCTGCACCACTCACAATCTCGGTAAGCTCGGTAGTGATGGCTGCCTGACGGGCGCGGTTGTAGCTTATCTTCAGGCTCTTCAGCAGTTCGTTGGCGTTTTCGCTGGCCTTGTCCATGGCAGTCATACGGGCACCGTGCTCTGATGCGTTGGCATCCAATACCGACTTGAACACCTGTGTATTGAGTATCTTGGGCATCAGTTCTTCCAGCAATACGTGCATAGAAGGTTCGTAAATGAAGTCGGTATTCATTTTACCTTCCTTCTTTTCTACACGCGGTATGGGCAGATAGTCTTCGGAAACGAATGCCTGTGTGGCTGCGTTTCTGAACTGGCTATACACGATTTCGATGCGGTCGTACTGTTTGCTGAGGAATGCCTCTTGTGCATAGATTGCCGCACGGCGAACGTTCTCGAAGCTGAGGTCGGAGAACATTTCCCAGAATGTGTCTACCAGTTTGAAGTTGTTTCTTTGAAAATATTCGTAGCCTTTTTTGCCGATAGGCAGTATAGTTACATTACCTTTTGCCAACTGTGTAGCATACTTTGTAGCAATGGTAGCTTTTGCTGTTTTGATAACGTTGGCATTGTAGGCACCGCACAAACCACGGTCGCTGGTTACTACTATCATCAGCACACGCTCTACCGGGCGCACCTCGGCAAGCGGCAGGCTTACATCGGTAGATGCGGCACTAACGATGTTGCTGAGCATCTCTTGCAGTTTCTGCGAGTATGGACGCATTTGAATAATGGCATCCTGTGCCCGGCGCAGCTTGGCAGCACTCACCATTTTCATGGCTTTGGTTATTTGCTGTGTAGACTGTACTGACTTGATGCGGTTACGGACCTCTTTAAGCTGACCTGACATATATTAGAAAAGCTGAATTAAAATTTCAAAATCGCTGCAAAATTACCAATTCTTTCCTTGTATCTGAAAGTATTTTTCAACAACTTTCAGAAAGATGTTCACATATATTATGGTTGCACTTCTATGTGGAATACTGTTTTCTGCCCATTGGCAGCTACTACCAGCACGCTGTAGGTACCGGGCACCCATTTATGGGCATTGGCAGGTGCTACCGTTATAATATCGTTTGTAGCCTGCAAAGTGTTACTGTACACCACCTGCCCCAGTACATTGATTACCTGCACGGTGCAACTGCCCGATGCGAGGTGGGTAATGCCCGTTATCTGGAAGGAGCCATTGTTGGGGTTGGGGAACAACGAGAGCCCCTCTTGGTACAATGCGGCATGTGTGGCTGTGGTGAGCATGATGATACCGGTATCGGACGAGGTGTAGCCAGCACATGTGCCATTGCTGGTGACATCGCAACTAATCTTTTCGTTGCCTGCAAATACATTCCAGACGAATGTGGCGTTGGTGGCACCTGTGATGGCTGTTCCGTCAATCTTCCATTGGTAGGTGGGGCTGGTACCTGCATTGGTGGCCGCTGCGCTAAAGGTAACACTGGTACCGGGAGCTATGAGCCAACCAGGTGCCGCATTGACCGTAACCTGTGGTGCCAACAGCGGTGTAACCGACATGACAATAGCAGAGGAAGAAACAGTATCTATAGAGCGACAACGGGCGGTGGACACCATGCGACAGTTGACAACATCGGTATTGGCGGGGGTATAAGTGTAGGTAGCACCCGTAGCTGCCAGTACTCCATTTACCTCCCACATGTAAACAGGCAGGGTGCCGGCATGCGTGGCAGATGGTGTAAATGTGACAGGTACTGTAGCACATACACTACCTACGGGTGATGCCACCATGCCAACTGTGGGCGTAACTACAGGGAATACCGTGAACCGACGCACCGAAGTACCCACAGCGGGTACGGCACAGGGCGAGCTACTGGTGATGCGGCAAATTAGTTCATCGCCATTTACCGGGGCTAATGTGTAGGAAGTATCGGTGCCTACTAAGGCACCATTCAGCAGCCACTGGTAGGTGGGGGCACTCCCCCCCAGTGTAGGAACGGCTGTAAAGAGGGCACCGGTACCGGCACAAACAGTATCGCCAATGGTACTGGAGATGGTGACACCTGCCGGGGCTGGTGTGATGGCCGTAATAACTGCGGCACCTGCCATGGTGCGCACACAACCGGTGGCAATGTTGGTAGCCTGTACGGTATACACACCACCTACAGTAAACGTACCGAAGCTAAAGCTGGTGCCGGTGCCGGGGTGCAGGGTAACTGCGGTAGTGCCATTGTACAGGGTGTAGCTGATACCAGCCTCGGAGCCGGTGAGCCCTACAGGTACGCCGGGGCTACCCGCACAAATGATGCCACCGCCAGTAAGGTAATAGCTGGCAGGCAACTGATTGATGGTGAGTGCACGGGCCGCTATGCAACCTGAAGGTAGCACATAGGACACTACACCAACACCACCGGCAATACCAGTGACTACACCACCCGACGACACACTGAATATACCAGAGCCACCACCAGACCATACCCCACCAGATACGGGATTGGTAAATGTAGCCGAAACGCCACCACACATGGACACTGGCCCTGAAATGGGCATAAGGGCTTGCACGGTGACTATTGCTACGGCACTGCAACCGGAAGACACTGTGTATGAAATAGCTACGGTGCCCGCTGCTACACCTGTTACCACGCCGGAGGCATCGACCGTGGCCACTGCGGTATTGCTACTGTGCCACATGCCACCGGGGGTGGTATTGCCGAGTGATGTAAATGCGCCCTGACAGGCAGACAATGTACCCGTTATAGGTGCCGGAACCGAATTGACATATACCGAAGCAACCGTACTGCAACCTGTAGGAAGTGTATAAGTAACAATGGCACCAGCAACCATATGGCCTGTGGCAATGCCCGTAACACCATCTATAGATACAATAGCTGCATTGCTACTGGCCCATGTGCCACCGGGCATGGCATTGGTGAGTGCCGCCGGAGTGCCCAAACACAACGATGTGGCACCACCGATGGTGGGTGGTAACGGATGGACGGTTACCGCCCGTGTTACAGAACAGCCTGTACCTATAATATAACTGATGTAGGCTACACCGGCCGATGTGCCGGTAACTACCCCACCTGTGTAGCTAACCGAAGCTACCGATGGCGTAGACGATACCCAAACCCCACCGGGGGTAGCATTGGTGAGGGTAGTATTGGCACCGGCACATATACCTGTAGCACCACTGATGGTGGCCGGTAATGAATTGACCACGATAGAGCTTGCCGTAAAACAGCCTGTAGGCAAGGTGTAAGATACCACTACAAAACCCGGGGTGGCCCCCGTAACAATACCTGTAGCCGCATCTAATGTAGCCGCACTACCCGATACTGACCATGTACCCCCCGAAACCGCATTGGTAAGCGTAATACTGTTGCCGGGGCAAAGAGGGGTAATACCACCGATGGCCGGGGGCAAGGGCTGAACTGTAACTATATGCACAGCCCTACAACCTGTACCGGGTAACGTATAAGAGATACCTGCGGTACCTGCTGCTACACCATTTACAACACCCGAAGCACTTACCGTAGCAATACCTGTAGCCGACGTAGCCCATACACCACCTGGGGTAGTATTGGCCAATGGGATGGCAGCACCGGCACATACCTGTGCCAGACCAGTGATGGTGGCCGGAGTAACATGTACCGTAACAGTTGCGGCACGCTGGCAACCTGTAGATAATATATAACTAATACTGACTGTACCGGGCATGATGCCGGTAAGCAGCCCGCTCATAGCATCGATAGTTGCTGTAGGTGTAGCACCACTTACCCATACACCACCAGAGGTGGCATTGGTGAGCGATACCGACTGACCGGCACATACCTGACCCGGGCCTGAAATAAGCGCAGGTAATGGGTAGGTAGTAAGCACTTTGGTAACAGCACAACCTGTAGGCAGTGTGTAGCTAATAAGTGTAACGCCTGCCGATACCCCCGTAACAATACCGGTAGCACTAACCGAGGCAATGGCACTGCTACCACTGGCCCATGAACCGCCCGGAGTAAGTGAGGCCAATGCAGCAGTTGCGGCCACACAAACCCCATCGGCACCGGTAATGACGGCGGGAAGTGGATGTACAGTAACGACATAATATGCCGCACAGCCGGTACTTAATGCATAAGATATACGTACTGTACCCGCTGTGCTACCGGTAACTATACCAGTAACAGCATGGACAGTGGCTACCGAAACCGGATTGGCGGACCATGTGCCGGCGGCTGTAGCATTGGAGAGCGTGATGGATGTGCCCGAACAGACTTCTGCCGGACCGGTTATGGCGGTGGGCGGTGCCGACACCGTTGCTACCAGTGTACTAATGCAACCAGTTGGTAATGTGTAGGTAAATATGGCAGTGCCTGCCGCTGTGCCGGTAGCAATACCAGATGCTGCATTGATAGTTGCACTACCCGTAGCCGACCATGTACCCCCTGTAGTAATAGATGTAAGCGCAGTGGAAGCACCCACACACAACCCGGAAACAACAACCGGTGTGGCAGGCAATGGATGTACCGTTACCACCTGTGTAGAGATACAACCAGTAGGCAAAACATATGATATAAGAGATGTGCCGGCAACGAGACCAGCAATAGCACCGGTAGCTATATTGGCGGTAGCCACTGTGCCGTTGCTGCTGTACCAACTACCACCAGCAGTGGCACTGGCCAATGTGATGCTACCACTTACACATACGGAACCACTACCTGTAATGGATGCGGGTAACGGATGCACTGTAACCAGATAGGACGATGCACAGCCAGTGGTTAGTGTGTAAGTAATACGTGTAGTACCAGCCGCTACGCCAGTAAGCAGACCTGTAGCAGGTGTAATGGTGGCAGAAGCGATGTCGCTACTCGTCCAAGTGCCGCCTGCGGTAGTACTGCTCCATGAAGTGGTAGCACCAGCACATACCGCAGTACTACCTGTAACACCAGCAGGCAAGCCATTTACAGTAACTAAATAAGTAGCTACGCAACCAGAGGGGTTGGTATATGAAAGGAGCACAGTACCTGCGCCGATGCCTGCAACAATACCTGTGGCGGGCGTTACCGTTGCGGTGGCGGGCGCAGCAGATGACCATGTGCCACCGGGCACACCGTTGCCAAGTGTTATGGATGCCCCCTCGCACACGGTTGCAGGGCCCGTGATGGGCACCAGCGGATTGACCGTGATGGCATGTGTGGCCACGCAACCGGTAGGCAATGTATAATTGATAAGTGCAGGACCGGGGGTAAGGCCGGTTACAAGCCCTGTTGAGGCATTTACCGAAACGAAACTGCCAACTGTACTCCATGTACCACCGGGAACAGCATCGGTCAATGTGACATTTTGCCCCACACATATTGACGAAGGACCAACTACGGGGGCTAATGGATGAACCGTAACGGCCAACACCGATACGCAACCTGTGCCGTATGTATATGAGATGAAGGCAGTACCTGCGGCTATACCAGTAACCACACCAGTAGCTGGTGCAGCGGTGGCAATAGCAGGATTGGACGTAGACCATACCCCGCCCGGTGCAGCACTGCCCATGGCCGTTGGCTGCCCGACACAAAGGCCAGATGTACCAGAAACAGGCGTTAGACCGGTAACGGTAACCACAGTGGTAGCCACACAGCCCGATGCCAGAGAATAAGATATGATTGTAGTACCCGGAGTAAGCCCGGATACTACCCCACTGGTATTTACGGTACCAACCGAGACATTGCTACTGCTCCATGTGCCGCCAGCAATAGCATTGGACAGTGACGTGCTGAAACCAATGCAAGTAATGGCCGGACCGGAATTGGGGGCAAATGGATGCACTGTTACCGTAGTAGACGTACGACAGCCTGTTGGTAATGTATAAGATACTACAGCCATACCGGGGCTGAGTGCGGTAATACCGCCAAAGGAGTTGATAGAAATAGCCGAACCGGTAACAGACCAAACGCCACCAGATGTGGTACTTGCCAGTGTACCGGTAGCTGCATTACACAAACTGCCAGGGCCAGTAATGGGTGCAGGCAGTGCATGAACTGTATAAATGGCTGTGGCATGGCAACCAGCACCAAGGGTGTACGACACCACGGTAGTACCAGCCACTAAGGCAGACACCAAGCCTGTAGATGAGTGGATGGTAGCTACTGTGGTATTGCTGCTGCTCCATATACCACCTGGTACAGAATTACTGAATGTGCTGCCACTACCCTCGCACACTGCCCCAATACCAGTTACAGGACCGGGGGTAGGATTGACGGTGACCACTGCCGATGTACGGCAAGTGGTGGGCAGTGTATAATATATAATAGCCGTACCTGGATTGATACCTGAGACTACACCCGTTGTAGCGGTAGCTGTGGCAACAGATGGCACTGCTGATGACCACAAACCACCCGGTGTAGCACAAGCCAACGAAGTGGACAAACCGGCACAAGCAGTGGTAATACCTGTAATAGGTAGCGGTAAAGGATTGACTGTGAGATTGATAGTAGAAATACAACCAGTACCAATGGTGTAACTGATAGTGGCACTACCCGGCACCATACCCGAGACAACACCTGTAGCCGAGCCAATAGTGGCAACAGACGGGTTATTGCTGCTCCATGTACCGCCACCCGATAGCGGATCTGTGAGGGTAATGGTACTGCCTTCACAAACGGTATCGGCACCGGTGATGGCGGCCGGTGATGCACTGACCGTAACTACTGTTGTAACCCGGCAACCGTTGGCAAGGCTATAAGAAACTGTGGTGGTACCAGACCCGGTACCTGCTACCAAACCAGAACCGGGAAGCACAGTAGCTGCCGCAGGATTGCTGCTGGTCCATGTACCCCCAACCGGGCCCGATGCCAGTGTTGTGGTGTACCCAACACATACAGATGATACTCCCGATATGACATCGGGCGACTGATTGACGGTGACGATGGCCGACGATACACAACCACCGGCATGCTGGTATGAAATAGTAGCAATACCCGCAGCCACACCAGACACCAAACCTGTGGCCGGGTGTACGGTAGCAATGAGGGCATTGTCGCTGAGCCAGCTACCACCGGGCGTAGCGTTGGACAATATGGTTGTGCCTGCGCTACAGAAAACCGTGGTTCCGGTTACCGGGCCGGGTTGTATGTTGACCGTTACCGGTTTTATGGATGGGCAACCCGATGCGGGTGTGTATGTAATAGATGTAGTGCCGGGGGTAATGCCACCCGCCATACCGGTAAGCGCATTGATGGTACAAACGGAGGTACTGTTACTGCTCCATGTACCACCGGTAACCGATATGGTATATATAGCTATACTACCGGTACATATAGATGAAGTGCCAGCAATAGCTGCCGGGAAAGGATTGACCGAAATAGCTTTTACAGTGGCACAACCTGTAGGCAATGTATAGCTGATGTTGGCTACACCGGGAGACTCGCCGGACACAATACCACTGGAAACACCCACAGTGGCAATAGCGGGATTGGCACTGGACCATGTACCACCGGGTGTGCTGCTAAAGAAGATGGTGGTGCGTGCCGGGCAAACATTACTCATACCAGTAATACCTGCCGGCAATGGATTGATGGATATGGTGCGGGTAGCAACACAGCCACCTGGCATAATATATGACAGAACTGCTGTACCTGTTGTGGCACCAATTACCATACCAGTTGCTGCCACAACACTGGCTACGGTAGTATTGGAACTTTGCCATGTGCCCCCCGCAGTACCATGTGTGTAAGTGGTAGGTGTACTGGCGCATATGACAGAAGGACCATCTATAGGGGGTATTGCATTGACGGTAAGTGTAGTGAAAGCCCGGCAAGTACTGGGTAAGGTATAAGTAATGATGGCCGTACCCGGAGCAATGGGAGTTACTACCCCACTGAGCGGATGAATGGTAGCCACGCCGGGCGAAGTGGCAGATGTCCACGCGCCGCCCGCAGATGTATTGGTAAGGGTTACCGGACTACCGGGGCAAGTACTGAGCGGCCCATCTATAGCAGCCGGCAATGGCTGCACCGTAACCTGCCGGGAAACAAAACAACCTATGCCCAACGTATAACTGATGGTGGCAGTACCTAATGATACGCCAGTTGCGACAGCCCCCACCATAGAGGCTACTGCCGGATTGCTGCTACTCCACACACCACCGCCCGATGCGGAGCTGTAGGTAACTGTACTACCAAGACATATATTGGCATTGCCCGATATGGCTGCCGGTAAGGCATGTACCGTTACCAGAGTAGTGGTAAAACAGCCAGCAGGTAACATATAAGTTATTAACGCTGTACCAGCTGTAACGCCTACCAGTACGCCTGAAGCAGGCGCAATAGTAGCCACAGATGTGTTGCCACTGCTCCATACACCACCCGAAACCGTATTGCTGAGCGCAATAGAATAACTGGCACAAACGGCTGATGGTCCGGAGATTATACCGGGTATCGGATTGATTGTTACAACTCTTGTTGCGGTACAACCAGTGTATAATGAATAAGAAATAGTAGCTGTGCCGGGTGTAATGCCACTTACTACCCCACCAGTGGGTGTAATGGTGGCTACAGCGGGCAAACTACTACTCCAAGTACCACCACCTATACCATTAATAAACAATGCAGTATTTCCCTGACAAATACTTGCAGTACCTGTAATGGAAGTAGGTGTAAGATTGACCGTTACAGTGACGCTGCGCATGCAACCGGTGGACAATATGTAACTGATGTTGGCGGTACCTACATTGAAACCGTTGGCTACGCCAAGAGTTACTGAAGCAATAGAAGTATTGCTACTAAGCCATGTGCCGCCGGCAGGTGTGCTACTGAGTACTGATGGCTGACCAATGCACAACCCAAGCGCACCGGAAATGGGTGCAGGTAAAGGATTGACAGTAACGGGACGGGTAACAAAACAACCCAATGGCAGCGTGTAGGAAATGGTAGTAACCCCATCGGCAATGCCACTGATAATACCCGTAGCCGAAACTGTAGCCACAGTAGTATTGGCCGACGACCAGTTGCCGCCCGGTGTGCCGCTGCTGAACAATATGCTACTACCCACACAAACGCCCGATGAACCAGAGATAGCCCCCGGCAATGGCGTAACTGTAGCTATAGCCGTGATGCGACAAGAAGTAGGTAATGTGTATGTAATAACAGCAGTGCCGCCCGTTACCCCCAACATGGCACCACTGCTTGCCGCCACCGATACAATACCGGGGCTACTACTTGTCCATGCACCACCCGATGGGGCACTGGCAAGACTACCACTGGCACTCTGACATATATTCAATGTGCCTGTAATAGGAGCAGGAAGAGGGTTGACAGTTACCGACCGCTGTACCATACAACCTGTAGGCAATATGTAACTGATTTGTGCTACCCCGGCAGACATACCAGTTGCTATACCACCAGATACTACTATTGTAGCCGCATCGGAACTAACCCATGTACCACCACCGGTAGCACTATTCAGCACGATTGTGGCCCCCACACATACAGTGGAGGGGCCGGTTATGTCGGCAGGGAGAGGATTGCAAACTGCGGTTGCCACATTGGCACAACCGGTAGGTAATGTGTAGGTGATGGCAGAAGTACCGGGCAGGATACCAGTGAGTACACCAGAGGAGGTGCCTACTGTAATATTGGCAGTGATGCTGCTACTCCATGTACCACCTGTTGGCGAGCCCGACAATACCGATGTGGTACCGGGGCAAACATTCAGACTTCCCAGTGGAGGGGCTGGTATAGGCAGTACATTGATGGTGACTACCGAGGTACACCCGGTTACTATCATATAGGTAATGGTAGTGGTACCGGCCGATACTGCGGTCATTACCCCACCCGATGGCGTAATGTTGGCAATGGTGGGGTTGGCGGTTGTCCACCCGCCACCGGGTGTGGCACAAGACAATGTAGCCAACTGGCCCTCACATAATGTAGTAGTGCCGGTAATGGGTGCCGGAGACTGATTGACAGTGATAACCCGTGTGGTGCTGCAACCTGTACCCAATGTATAGGTAATAGTGGCAGTACCCGTTGCTACACCACTTACTACCCCACTACTGATACCTATAGTAGCCTGACTGGTGGCACTACTATACCATGAACCACCGGTAGTGCTACTGGTGAGTATGGTAGTATTGCCTGTACAAACCGTTGGCAAACCGGTAATGGTGCCCGGTAATGTGTTGGTAGTAAACACTGCCGTGATAGTGCAACCCGTAGGTAATGTGTAGGTAATGTTGCTGGTACCTGCGGCCCAGCCTGTTGCCACACCGGTACTGCTGCCAATAACGGCCACCACGGTATTGCTACTTACCCATGTGCCCCCTGCAGAAGCACTGTTTAAGGTGGAGCTTTGCCCCTGACAAACTGCCAAACCACCACTAATAGGTGCGGGTAGCGGATTGATGGTGACTACCCTGGTTGCAAAACAGGTATTGGGGATGGTATAGGTAACAACCGATGTACCTGCGGTAATGCCAGACACTACCCCACCCGATATAGACGCATTAGTATTGCCGATGCTCCATGTGCCCCCACCGGTAACATTGGCCAATGTGGTAATGCCCCCTTCGCACAGGGTAGCCGTACCGGTGATGGTAGCCGGCACCGGAAGTACAGTTATTGTAAATACCTTTGAACAACCGGTAGAGATAACATAGCTAATAGCAACAGAACCAGCAGTTACGCCGGTTACAAAGCCAGTACCGCTACCTACTGTAGCAATAGCAGTGTTATTGCTTACCCATGTACCACCCGGCGTAACATTGGCCAGTGTTACCGAACTACCCACACATACTGATGAGGGCCCGGTAACATCGGCAGGAATAGGGTCTACCGATATAACCCGATAAGCGGTGCAGCCTGATGGCAATGTGTAAGTGATGTTGGTGGTGCCGGGTAGCAGACCCGATACCATACCCGTGGTGGGGTGTATGGTGGCTATACCCGTAGTGCCACTGAGCCATGTACCACCGGCAACTGCATTGAGCTGTGTCATGCCGTACCCAACACAAACACTTGGAGGGCCTGTGATGGGAGCCTGCGGCAAAACAGTAACGGTTTGTATGCTGAAACAACCAGTAACTGTGAGCACATAAGAAATACCCACACTACCCGCAGCCACACCGGTGACGATACCGGTGCTGTTGTCTACAGAAGCCGTCAACGCATCGGCCACAACCCATGTGCCGCCTGTAGTGGCATTGGCCAGTGTAACTGACTGTGTAGCACAAACAGAGGCTGGTCCGGTAATGGAAGCTGGCAATGGATGTACGGTAACTGGTTTTACCGCAATACAGCCACCACCAAGCGAGTAGGTAATATTGGCAGTACCCAGTGCAAGACCATACACCTGACCTGTGAGCATATTTACAGGTGCAACAGACACATTATCAGAACTCCATGTACCACCAGTTGTAATATCGCTTAAAGCAGTATTGTATCCGATACAAACATTACTGCTACCCGTAATAGGTGCTGGTGTAATATTGACTGTAACAATAGCTACCGCCGTACAAGAGGTACCCAAAACATACGTAATACCCACGGTGCCGGGTGCTATACCTGTTACGAGACCGGTGCCAGAGCCTACCGTGGCAATAGCCGGATTGCCGCTGACCCATGTACCACCCGCAGCTGTATTGCTAAGGGTAGATGTGGTGCCCACACATACATTCTGCGAACCCGACATGGTGCCGGGAGAAGGATTGATAGATACTGTACTGGTGGCCGTACCGGCACAGGCACCGCTGGTAGCCGTAGCGGTGTACACCATGGTAACCGGAGACATAACCGTGGCAGGACGTACATAAACGGTATTGGTAGCAGTACCGGCCACATAGGGGGTAGTAAATGCGGGATCGGTAAACAGATGCGTAACAGGCGACCATGTGGGAGTAACCACGCCGGGGGTGCCGGTGATGAGGATGTTGTCTATAGCCCAGTAGTACCCGAAACTGGAGTGATAATTGAACCGAATCTTTACATTGGCATTGCCCAAAAAAGAATTGAGCGAGAAGGACTGATTGGCAAAAGCTGTTTTTGTACCAATGTTTGTGCCCCGGAAATTGACAATAGGAGACCATGTAGCCCCTCCATTGGTAGAGATTTCGAGATTGACAAAGAGGTCTCCTGCCGGCCAGTAATCGTAGGCGTGTTGAAAGGTAAGTGTGGCAGAGGTGTATGCCGCCAACGAAAACATAGGGGATGTGATGCGTGTAGACAAGGTAGATGCAGACCCCGAAGTATCGGCATTGGCCATGACGAACGTACTGAAGTCGGGACTGCGATATACGCCCTGTTCGTTTACATAACTATCGGCACATGCCTTCCATTCTGAGCCGGGAAGGATATTGATACTACCAGTAGTATCTACTACCCACCCTGCGAGCCCGCCATTGAAATTCTGCGACAGGATGGTAGTGGGTGCCGGTGTACCGGAAGCACTGACCATAAGCGAAGTGCCATTGCACATGGTAGATACTGTGGGCGTAAGTACGGGTGCAAAGGGGTGATTATTGACAAAAACGGTTCTTGTTGACGCACAGCTACCTACAACGTAAGAAACAGTAGTGGTACCCGCCAGCACACCGGTAAGCACGCCACTACTATTGACAGTGGCCACAGAGGTGTTGGAACTGGACCATACACCACCACCGGTACTATTGCCCTGTGTAATGGTATTGCCGGGGCAAACAGTAGTGGGGCCTGTAATGATGGAGGGTGCAGGAAGCACAGATGCCGTAATAGTGTTGGAAAAAACAGGGTTGGACACCAGACAACCAGCACTACTGAGCATGCGGCAAGAGATAGTATTGCCTGAAGTGAGCGTATTATTTGAATAGGTACTTCCGATAGACACATCTACTCCATTGAGTGTCCATGTATAAGTGGGTGTACCACCATTGACCGGAGTAGGTGTATAAATAACATTGGTACCCGGACAAAATGCCCCTGACGGGGATGCTGCTATGGATACCGATGCCGTAACAGGGGCCGCTACCGACAAAGATGCGAAAACTGTACCTGCTACACCTGTAGCAATGCCTGCCATGCCAGAAGCCGACGATGCGACTATGTTGCCGGCTGGTGCCGAAGTGGTAAGTGGCTGTACCTGAAGACCATTTATGGTAAACTGATCGGCCCCGGTAGTGGCAGACACGGTAACGAACACCGTTAACGATGAACTGGTAATGCTACCAGAGATACCTGTAATGTTGGAACCAGTGATATAGGTAAGCGATGGCAGCGTACCCGTGAACTGCCAGCCGGCAGGTGGTACGAGTACCAAAGTATTGGTACCGACCGAAAAATCGGTAACGAGCCCTTCGGTAACCGAAATGGGCGACAAAGCGGTGCCCCCGGGGGCAGAGCCCGTAACGGCCTTGTTGCTGCATATACCGGTACCATTGGTAGCCACTGTGATAGAAACAGCCGCTTGCAGCGGCACACTGTATGCCACAATAACGCACAACAGCAACAACCAACGCCTTGTAGCCGGTGGTGCTGATACCAACTTTCGCAAGAACTCAAATGTCATATTCTGTGTAGTAGCAACAAACGATCATCGGACCAGAACATCATTATTCCGGCCATTACACAAATGTCCTATGTTACAAAAATAGATAAAATAATGCAAGTGGCAACCAGTTGCCCCTACTATGGCGTGGCATACAGCCCAAATGTTGGTGTAGTGTGGATGAAACTATTGCAATTGAAAGTTAATGAGAAATATGAGCAATGCAAACCACCATCAATGTATTCAAAAACAAAGGATTCGGTTGTTTACCGAATCCTTTGAACAATATAAAACATACAATGTACTGATAATGAGAACAGGACACCGTAATAGTACTATAATCTACTGCTTGCCACTACCCTTCAGTGCTGTCTCCAACACCTCGTGCGCATAAGTCACATAGTGAAACTTGAGGCCCTTGATGTACTGTGCCGATATTTCCTCTACGTCTTTTTCGTTTTGTACCGACATGACAATGTTTTTGATGCCTGCACGTTTGGCAGCCAGTATCTTTTCTTTGATGCCCCCTACAGGCAGTATTTGGCCCCGTAGTGTTATCTCGCCGGTCATAGCAAAGTAAGGTTTTACCTTGCGGCCAGTGTAGGCCGATGCCAGCGACGTGAGCATGGTGATGCCTGCGCTTGGGCCATCTTTGGGCACGGCACCTTCGGGTACATGTATGTGCACATCGTACTCGCCAAATGCGGCCGGGTCTATGCCATAGTCTATAGCATGTGCCTTCAGGTAAGATAAGGCCGTGGTGGCACTCTCCTTCATCACATTGCCCAGATTGCCGGTGAGTGTTAGTCCGCCCTTGCCCTTGGACAGAGACGTTTCTATGAAAAGGATGTCGCCACCTACCGATGTCCATGCCAGCCCCACCACTACACCTGCGGGATGCCCCTTAGAATAGACATCGTTGGTGAATTTTGGTTTGCCCAAAGCCTGCTCTACCCTATCGGTTGTGACGGTAGCACTTACATCTTCCTCCATGGCTACCTGCCGGGCAATAGAGCGCATCATACCGGCAAACAGCCTATCAAGCTCGCGCACACCACTCTCGCGAGTATACTCCTGTATGATTTTCAGTATTACTTTGTCAGAAAACTTAAGTGATACTTTAGATAGGCCATGTAACTCTTTCTGTTTTGGTATCAGGTGTCGTTTGGCAATCTCTACTTTTTCCTCGGCCGAGTAACCTGAAAGCTGAATAATCTCTAAACGGTCGCGCAGGGCGGGTTGTATATCGCCAAGGCTGTTGGCAGTAGCAATGAACAACACCTTAGACAGGTCGTATTCTACTTCCAGATAGTTGTCGTAGAAGGTATTATTCTGCTCGGGGTCCAGAATTTCGAGCAGCGCACTGCTTGGGTCGCCACGGAAATCTTTGCCCAGTTTGTCAATTTCATCTAATATGAACACCGGATTGGACGACTTCACTTTGCGCAGCGACTGTATGATGCGGCCAGGCATGGCACCAATATAGGTTTTGCGATGACCTCTCAATTCACTTTCGTCATGCAGTCCTCCAAGGCTCAGTCTCACATACTTACGCTGAATAGCACTTGCTATACTACGCCCCAGGGATGTTTTACCGATACCTGGAGGGCCTACAAAACACAGAATAGGCGATTTGAGGTCGCCCTTCAGTTTTAGCACTGCCAGATACTCCAGAATGCGGTCTTTTATCTTTTCCATGCCGTAGTGGTCGCCATCCAGCACCTTTTGGGCATTCTTCAGGTCGTAGCTATCTTGTGTGTAGGTTTGCCAGGGCAAATCGAGCAGGAGGTCGAGATGGTTGTACACCACCGAATAGTCGGGGGTACTGCTGTGCATCCTTTCCAGCTTTTCTATGTTTTTTTTGAAGAGGTCTCGGGCAGTGTCGGGCCACTTCATGTCCTCGGCACGCTTTTGCAAGTCTCTTATCTCGCGGTCGTTGGGGTCGCCTCCCAGCTCTTCGCGTATCGATTTCATTTGCTGTTGCAAGAAATATTCGCGTTGCTGCTTGTCTATGTCGGCCCTTGTTTTGTTAGTTATTTCATTTTTCAGCTCCAGCAACTGTAGTTCGCCCTGCAAGAGCCCCAACAGTTTTTCGGCCCTGACAGTGATATTGTCTTCTTCGAGCATGGCCTGTTTTTCCTGAAGCTTAGACGTAACATTAGAAGCCACAAAATGCATCAAAAACGACTGGTTTTCAATGTTTTTGAGCACTATACTTGCTTCGCTTGGTATGTTTTGGCTTTGCTGAACTATTTTTTCGCCATAATCTTTGATGGAAGATATCAGGGCCTCGAAAGATGGGTCCTTTTTGGGGTATACATCGTCCAGATAGGTTACCTGCGCCATATAGAAGGGGTCAGTCTGGCTGAAATCGTCTATACGGAAACGCATACGCCCCATAATGAAGAGCGTAACATTGCCGTCTGGCATCTTTATCTGCTTCACTACCTTGGCCAGCGTGCCTACCCTATATATATCCTCGGGACCGGGGTCGTCGTTGCTACTATCTTTTTGCGCTACTACCCCTATCCATTTGTTGTTCTTGTTTGCCTCTGCTATCGCCTTTACCGACTTTTCGCGGGCTACAGTGATAGGTAGTACTACATTGGGGAACAGTACCGTATTGCGCAGTGCTATTACCGGCAGTTCCTTTGGCAACGCAGCTTTTTCCTGCTCGTCCATCTCGTCCTCGCCAAGGGGTACTATTGGCATGAACTCCATTTCCTGTTCATTCTGGTTCAGCAACATATTTACAATAGAATTAATTTCAGCCATTATGACAAAGTTATCCCGAATATAGTGATTATATGGGGGAAAACATATGGGGCAATGATTATGCCAAGGCTATAAATCGGCAATTTTAGCAGGTAAATGTGGATGTAGCACCTGTAACCCGCCAAAATGTGTAACTACATGCATCGAAACTAAGTAAAAAGAGGCATAAAGGAACAGCCCTATACATGGGCCAACAGTGTATGTGTGGGTATACCCACATGTATGCATATACATGGTATCTTTGCAGGAATGATACGTATAGGAAAAATTGTGGCTACCCACGGCGTGAACGGTGCTGTGATAATGACCCACATTGCCGGCAACCGTACCTGGCTGAAAAAGGGCAATGCGCTGATGGTGGAAGTACAGAAAGGGAGCATGATACCCTACTTTGTAGCACAATTGCGTGCAACAAACGATGAAGAGTTTATTCTAAACTTTGAAGATATGACCAACCCGCAAGCAGCCAAACGCCTTGTGGGCAAGCCTGTATATGCCGACGAAAAACTACTGGAGAGTTTGGCGAGGGAGTCGCCACTGCTATGGATAGGCTACAATGTAATGGACGCACACTATGGCAACCTGGGCACACTGGAAGATGTGATGCAAACAGGAAAGCAATGGATAGGCAAGATAGAATATAAGGGGAACGAAGTGTTGCTACCACTGGTAGATGCCACGCTGGAGGGAATAGACTTGAAAAACAAAGTATTGAAAACCAGAATGCCGGAAGGTTTACTTGAAGTATATGAATAACAACACAGACGAAATAATAGAAGCCCCCAACGAGCAACCGGCCAATAACAATGCCGAAAATGGACTGCGGGTAGATATAATAACGGTGCTGCCAGAGCTGCTGGTGAGCCCGTTTGCCCACTCTATGATGAAGCGGGCCAAGGACAGGGGGTTGCTGCATGTGCACCTGCACAACCTGCGCGACCATACCCCCTACCGGCAGGGGCAAGTAGATGACTACCAGTTTGGCGGTGGTGCCGGCATGGTAATGATGCCGGAGCCACTGGCTATACTACTGGATAAACTGAAGGCTGAGCGCAACTATGACGATGTGATATACATGACCCCCGATGGGCCACGCTTTGACCAGAGAACGGCCAACATGCTGTCGCTGAAAAAGAACCTCATCATTATATGCGGCCACTACAAGGGCATAGACGAACGCATAAGGCAACACTATGTAACCCGCGAAATATCTATAGGCGACTATGTGCTGAGTGGTGGAGAACTGGCTGCGGCCGTGGTGGTAGATGCAGTGGGCAGGCTGATACCGGGTGTGCTGAACGATGAAACATCGGCCTTGTTCGACTCGTTTCAGGATGGGTTGCTGGCACCGCCCGTGTACACTCGTCCGGCCGACTTCAGGGGATGGAAGATACCGGATGTGCTGCTATGCGGCGACCCGAAGAAGATAGATGACTGGCGATATAATGAATCGCTGAGACGCACCACGGAGCGCAGACCAGATATGATGCAATAATGCTTTGACATCGAAACAAGTCATTGGCAAATTCCTTTGCCGCATGGGGCACCAAGGAATTGCGCCTGGAAACAAAAAGACTTAAGGCTGGCTTGAAGGCCACAAAGGCACATGTGTTGTTGGCACAGATGCGAAACAACATAAAAACTGAAAACTATAAACTTAAATACATAAAACTAAAGTAAAAATGAAAAACACAGTATTGCTTTTGGCTGTTGCGGGCACCCTTGCGGCGGCCTGTGGCAAAAAAGAGACTGCACTGCCCACAGACTTCAGGATGAAGTATGACAAGGATACCATACTGGTTACCAATGCTGTTACCACCGACAATAAAGGTACAGGCACGGTATATATTACTGCCATGAGTACCGACGGAAAGCAAAAAATGGAAATCACACTATCGGGCTACAAGGGCGTGAGGGGGGCATTTCAGGTAGACTATCGGGGTGCCGGTGGCAACATGACCGGCAACACCGGCATGTATGCCGTGGGCAGCAACGTGGCAATGGCACGGTCTGGCAACATCAATGTAACCGAAGTATCGGGTGGGCTCATTAAGGGCAATTTCACCCTCTTTTACCAAAATAGTGAGATGCGTGGGTCTTTTGCCGCACCAGAGAAATGATGCCCGGCACCTTAGCGTATGTCTACATTCAGTACTTTTTCGCCCATCAGGTAGCCCTCCAACTGGTCGTGCACGGTAACGGGCCCTACCCCGGCAGGTGTACCGGTAAAGAGGAGATCGCCAATGTTGAGCGTAAAGAAGTTGGAGGCGTACTCTATGATTTGCGGAACGGAGAAAATCATATCGGCCGTGTTGCCATTTTGTACGGTTTCTCCGTTCTTGTGTAGCTGGAATTGTAGGTGTCGCAAATCGGTCTGTTCGTCTACCATACGAAAGTCGCCCACAGCGGCAGAGCCATCAAAAGCCTTGGCAATCTCCCACGGCAAGCCTTTTTGCTGTTGTTTGCGTTGTATGTCTCTTGCGGTAAAGTCTATACCGAGGGTGATGGCATCGTAGTATTTATGGGCAAATTTTTGTTGTATGAACTTGCCATTCTTACAGATACGCACTACCAGCTCGCACTCGTAATGGAGGTCGTCCGTAAACTCGGGATAATAAAGCGGTTTGTGCGGCAACAGCATGGCACTCTTGGGCTTCATGAACAAAACCGGCTCTTTGGGTACATCATTACTAAGTTCTTTCGCGTGGTCAGCGTAATTTCGCCCAACACAAATAATCTTCATTGTTCCTGAATATTTATGGACCGTGTAAAAATAATATTTCCCGGTTATAATTCATTATATGTTGCAACTATTCCTGTACGGATTGGTGACATTAATTATGGTAACCACGTAGGAAACGATGCCATCTTGTCTGTAATACACGAAGCCCGTATGCAGTTACTGACGCATTACGGGTATTCTGAGATGAATGCCGGGGGCAACAGTATGATAATGGCCGATGTAATGATAGCGTACAAAGCCGAAGCTTTTTATGGCGATGTACTTACCGTAAAGATATATGCCGATGCGGTATCTGGCAATACCTTCAGCCTGCTTTATAGAATAAGTACTGTAAGAAATGGCAAAGAAACCGATGTAGCACATGCCAAGACCGGCATGGTATGCTTCAACTATCAGACAAGGAAAATAGCGGCAATGACAGACGAATTGAAAAGCTTTTTGGAAAGTAACAGATAATGCAGGACAAATACATCACCATATCGGCACCAGGTACGGGCGACTTTCGCGACCGGGGCAGTAAATTTCTGGCCTATGCATGGCCTGTGTTTAGTACTGCCGATATAAAAGAAAAACTAACGATACTGAAAAAAGAGCACCCCAAGGCGGTACACCACTGCTATGCATGGCGGCTGGGTACTGATGGCACCCAATACCGGGCCAATGACGATGGGGAACCATCGGGCAGTGCAGGGAAGCCCATAATAGGACAAATAGACAGTATGGGGCTTACGAATGTGCTGGTGGTGGTGGTGCGGTACTTTGGTGGTACGCTGCTGGGTGTGCCCGGCCTTATAAATGCCTACAAAACGGCTACCAACATGGCACTGGAAACAGTGGGGCGTACCGAGAAGTGGATAGAAAACCAATACGACATAACATTTGACTACCCCGGCATGGGCGAGGTACTGTACCTGCTGCGCCAAAATGAGGCGACTATATATAAACAAGACCTGCAGCTGTTTTGCCAGATACATGCCGGTATACCAGTGCCCATGGCAGCGGGTTGTGTAGCCAAGCTGGCCGAGATAAGGGGCGTAACGGTAAAGAGTATATAATATAGATACTGGCATACCTGCTTATACCCCACCAATGCACATATTGGCTGCTATGTACTTTTCTGGCATGTTTATTCTTGCCCATATGCCATGTTTACCGTAGATTTGGCACCCCTTTCAGTCAACATGACAGGTTTGCAAATATTGCATGAATTTTGTTGCACGGAAAGGGAACCCAGGCATGGAAGGGCGTTTTGTCTTTACTAAAGCCGGATATGTGTTAACCGTTTACTTACAGTATAATGATCAATTTTCTCTCAAAGCTCTTCGGTGGTAGTAAGTCTGACAAGGACGTAAAGAAACTTCAACCAATTGTAGCACAAATCAATGCCAACTTTGAGGCATTGCAGAGCTTCTCGAACGACGAGCTTCGTGCCAAGACAGGCGAATTTCAGGCACGGGTACAGGAATACCTTACCGACATCAATCAGCAGATTGCCGACCGCCGTGCTGAAGCCGAAGGCACCGAAGACATACAGGCACGGGAAGAGATATATACTGAAGTAGACAAGCTGATAAAAAAACGCGATGAGCAGATAGAGGAAGTATTGAGAGAGATACTGCCCGAAGCGTTTGCAGTAGTGAAAGAAGCATCGCGCAGGCTGAAGGAAAACGAGGTATTGGAATCGACTGCCACTGAAACCGACCGCAAGTTGGCACCTACCCGTCAGCACATCCGTTTGGAAGGAGATAAATGTTATTACAAAAACACCTGGACTGCCGCCGGTGCTACAGTAACCTGGAACATGGTACACTATGATGTGCAGCTGATTGGTGGTATGGTGCTGCACGATGGTAAGATTGCCGAAATGGCTACCGGTGAGGGTAAGACGCTTGTGTCTACCCTACCCGCCTACCTGAACGCGCTGGCAGGCGAAGGTGTACATATAGTAACGGTGAATGACTACCTGGCACGACGTGACCAGGAGTGGAACGGCCCATTGTTTGAGTGGCTGGGACTGACCACAGACTGTATAGATAAACATGAACCGAATTCGCCCGCACGCCGTGCTGCCTACATGGCCGACATAACGTGGGGAACCAATAACGAATTTGGCTTTGACTACCTGCGCGATAACATGGTACACCACCCCGAAGAGATGGTGCAGCGCAAGCACCACTATGCCATGGTGGATGAGGTGGATAGTGTGTTGGTAGATGATGCCCGTACACCACTCATTATATCTGGCCCCATACCACGTGGCGAGGAACAACAGTTTCATGTACTGAAGCCAAGGATAGAACGCCTGCTGGAAGCACAGCGTAAAGTCATCAACCAAAGTATTACCGAGGCCAAGAAGCTGATAGCTGAAGGCAAAACGGATAAAGATACTGGTGGGTTGCATTTGTACCGTGCCTTCCGTGGTTTACCCAAGAGTACTGCCCTCATCAAATTCCTGAGTGAGGAAGGTAACCGCCAAATACTGCAAAAGGCCGAACACCACTTTATAGGCGAGCAAAACCGCCACATGCCCAAGGTAGATGCCGAACTGTTTTTCTCTATAGACGAGAAGAACAATAGCGTAGACCTGACAGACAAGGGGTTGGCTCTTATTACCGGGGCGGGTGAAGATCCTAACTTCTTTATACTGCCGGACATAGGCACCGAACTGGCCAATATAGAAAAGCTGAAACTGAGTGCGGAAGAAACACAGCAGCGCAAGGATGCGCTGATACAAGAATATGCCGCCAAAGCCGACCGCATACACTCGGTACAGCAGTTGCTGAAAGCCTATACCCTCTTTGACAAGGATGTGGAGTATGTGGTGATGGATGGCAAGGTGAAGATAGTAGATGAGCAGACCGGCCGTATACTGGATGGCCGCCGCTACAGCGATGGTTTGCACCAGGCTATAGAAGCCAAGGAAAATGTGCAGGTAGAGGCTGCAACGCAAACATTTGCTACGGTAACGCTGCAAAACTACTTCCGTATGTACCACAAGCTGGCCGGTATGACCGGTACGGCCGAAACAGAAGCGGGCGAACTGTGGCAGATATACAAACTGGATGTGGTGAGCATTCCTACCAACCTGCCTATCATTCGCAGAGACCAGCAAGACCTTGTGTACAAAACCAAGCGCGAGAAATTTAAAGCAGTAATAGACGAAATAGAAAAGCTGCGTGGTGCGGGCCGCCCGGTACTGGTGGGTACAACATCGGTAGAGGTATCGGAATTGCTGAGCCGTATGCTGCAACAAAAGAAAATACCACACAATGTACTGAACGCCAAGCAGCATGCCCGTGAGGCACAGATAGTGGCCGAAGCAGGTTTGGCAGGTGCAGTAACCATAGCCACCAACATGGCTGGCCGTGGTACGGACATTAAGCTGGGCCCCGGCGTGAAACAATCGGGAGGTTTGGCCATCATTGGTACCGAACGCCACGAGAGCCGCCGTGTAGACCGCCAGTTGCGTGGTCGTGCGGGCCGTCAGGGCGACCCGGGTTCTTCTCAGTTCTTTGTATCGCTGGAGGATGATTTGATGCGTTTGTTCGGGTCGGAGCGTATAGCGGCACTGATGGACAAAATGGGCCATAAAGAGGGCGAGGTGCTGCAACACAGCATGATTACCAAATCTATAGAGCGTGCACAACGCAAAGTAGAGGAGAACAACTTTGGTATGCGTAAAAACCTGCTGGAGTATGATGATGTGATGAATGCACAGCGCGATGTGATATACAAACGCAGAAGCCATGCGCTGTTTGGCGACCGCCTTGCCATAGATTTGGATAATGCGATGTATGCCGTGTGCCAGGACATAGCAGAGCAATATGGCAGTGGCGATATTGAAACATTCAAGATAGAGGTGATGAAACACCTTGCTATAGACTTTCAGGTAGACCCTGCCGATATGAACCGTAGCAGTGGTAAGAAAGGCAACCAGCAGGGCAACGAACTGGGCGACAAGCTGTACCATGCGGTAAAAGACTTCTATGCACGCAAGGTGAATGCCCTGTGCGAGAACATTACCCCCAATCTGGTGCACCTGCTGCGCGAAAATGGCGACCAAATAGAGAATATAGTAATACCATTTACCGATGGTATACGTGGCATGCAGATATATGCACCGATACGTGATGCTATAGCGAACAACTCCATGCCAATAGTGCAAAATCTGGAGAAGAACATAACGCTGGCACTGATAGACGAGGCTTGGAAAAACCACCTGCGTGCTATGGACGACCTGCGCCAGAGCGTGCGTATGGCATCGTACGAACAGAAAGACCCGCTGCTGATTTACAAATTCGAAGCGTTCAACCTGTTTAAGAAGATGCTGAACGAGACGAACCGTACCATACTGGGCTTCTTGCTGCGTGCTGGCATACCTATGCAGGACGCACCACCGGTGCCTATGAATATGCAGGACGACTTTGATGACGACTTTAGCGAACTGCATGACAATGCGGCACAGATAGAAGCGGCGGGTCAGGCATATGCAGCCAATGAAGACGACTACTATTCTGAGCCTGTACCATCGCAGTACGATGAGGCCCTTGGCCATCAGGTAATGCCTGCACCTACTGACACATGTCCTTGTGGCAGTGGCAAGCAGTTCAAAGACTGCCACGGCAAACACCATTAATTGTTAATGTACACACAAGAGGAAGCCTATACTTATAGACTTCCTCTTGTGTGATTTTTTTATAATTATCACCCCCTTTATTTCAAAACAATGCAATCGTCAACATTAGAACTAATGCAGCAGATGGGCCACGAGCAGGTGGTGTTCTGCCAGGACCCACACACGGGTCTCAACGCTATCATTGCGGTACACAACACGGTACTGGGCCCATCGCTGGGTGGTACCCGCGTATGGAACTATGCCAGCCATGAGGAGGCGCTGATAGATGCCCTGCGCCTGAGCCGTGGTATGACTTACAAATCGGCATTGGCCGGCCTGAACCTTGGTGGTGGTAAGGCGGTACTGATAGGCGATGCATCAAAGATTAAGACGGAAGCCTTCTGGCGCAAGTATGGCCGTTTTGTAAACAGCCTGAACGGTAAATACATTACTGCCGAGGATGTGAACACGTCTAAAACCGATATGGAGTACATAGGGATGGAGACGAAGTTTGTAACCGGCAAGCCCGAGTATATGGGCGGCAGTGGCGACCCTTCTCCCCTCACCTCTTATGGTGTGTACATGGGTATGAAGGCGGCAGCTAAAAAAGCCTTTGGTACCGACGACCTATCGGGCCGCAAGGTGCTGGTACAGGGTGCCGGCAATGTGGGCCGCTACCTGATGGAGTATCTGGTAAAAGATGGTGCCAAGGTATATACCAGCGACATTAACGAAGCCAAGCTGAAAGAAGTAACTACGATGCTGCCATCGGTAGAGGTAGTAGCGAGCGATAAGATATTTGATTTGGAGATGGACATCTATGCACCATGTGCGCTGGGTGCTACGGTAAATACCGAAACCATCAACAAACTGAAGTGCCCGGTAATAGCAGGTGGTGCCAACAACCAGCTGGCCGATGAGAACGTACACGGCCCTATGCTTGTAGAAAAAGGCATCATTTATGTGCCCGACTTCCTGATAAATGCGGGTGGTATCATCAACATAAGCATAGAAATAGACGGCTATAACAAGGACCGCGCCTACAATACTGTAGCTAAGATATATGACCGAACCCTGCAGTGCTTTGCTACTGCCGAGGCCGAGGGCATACACACGCAACTGGCCGCTATGCGCGCTGCCGAGAAACGCCTGAACGATATAGCAAACGTACACACAGGTATGTAATTGCTATAGAACGATATAACATGAAAAAGCGGCATCAGTAATGGTGCCGCTTTTGTGTTTTTTGGGGGGAGTGCTACGATCGCAAATCTGGAGATTTGCTGTGGCTGTGACGTAGTCTGAGACATACACCGAGCCTTTTATTGCTTTCAGATTACGGCCAACAAAGGGAAAAACAAAGATAGTAAGCATTTTAAGAGTTTTACGATTCCTCTATTTCAATAGTTTTCTGTTGGACGTAACGATATTGTACTCCGAAACATAAAAATCGCCATCATTTGTAAGCATCGTTAGCTTTTCTTGCTTACAGAAATCACAGCAAAAATTGTGATAGAGAAAATCGTTATAGTCGAAATTTCCAATACATTTATCTAGCAATAAACTCCCTTTTTTCGAGATTATTCCATCGTCAACAAATCTAATAGAATTACGTAAGCTATGAATATCGTCCATCATTTGCTCATACTTCTGCCTAAAATGAGCCGTTGGTCGGTAATCTCTTTTAAATTCAAAAGATTGAGGCAACGGTTGGAGAGAATCCCTAAACTCAACCATTGCTATTTTCCTGAGGAAAGTATTTACGATTTCGGATAACAATAATGTCGGCATTAATAACTTAGGGTTAAGTGGGCTTTCAACAATATCGAAAAAAAATTGGTAGTAATCATCCTCCCAACCTGCTAATGTATCAAACTGCTGAAGCGAGTAAATCCAAACATTTGCATCAACAAAATAGTTTGTTGGCTCAACATTCGCGTTTTTTAATTGTATGATATTAGGGAGTGGCATTAATCTCTAAGAATATCTCCAAGACTAATATTGTGGTTAGTTCTGGCATGTTCGCTTGATCCTAACATAATTGCAGTAGCAATCTTGCTTTGCCAAACTTCACTGTCTATACCATTTATTTGCAATAATGCATTTAATGAATCGGTATCAAAATTCATATACAACTTACCTATAAATGCATTACAAAATGCTGATGTAAGGTCTTGAATTCCCTCAAAACTTACAGAAATAGCATGTTTGTTTTTAACCTCAGTTGCAATGTATTCATAGGCTAACAATCCAGCCCTCGGCGAGATGGCAGTTTTTGTACCAATAATATCTATAACACGCATCCGATTCATCGCACAAACATAATGAACTTCGAAAATTCAATACTATATATTTCTCAAAAC
>JAGKWS010000180.1 GCA_021151685.1 Chitinophagaceae bacterium | reverse complement strand
ATCCACACCCGAGCCACCAACCACGCCAGCCACACCCTACGTACCACCACCTTATCGCCCTGCCTACCTTGATATTCAGGTCATCAAACGCACCCGCCGAAATCATTGGTAGTGGTGTCCCATAAAACAAGCTATTTACTTTTTGTTCTGCGTCACTGTCTGCACTCCGCCCGACAGCATTTCAGACGCTGCACGAATACCCATTTGTGCCTGTTGGTTATTGGGCGACAATTGCAAAGTACGCCTGAATGCCTCCAGTGCCTCGGCCGGTTGACGATTGGTGTAGTAAGCACCGCCAATATTATACCACAAGTCGGCATTGGTCGAGTCTACCAATAACCCCTTCTTGTACACCTCTATCGCTTCGGTAAACTTGCCATTTTTGCCATATTGCTCCCAACCCACACGCAGGTAATGATCGCAGATAAGTTTATACATGCCCGGCAGTGTAGGGTATGTAGGGTACAGTCGTTTCACCGAGTTCAGGTTTTCTATTGCCTTATCTACATCACCCACCTTGTACCAGGCAATGCCCCTATTCAGGTATGCAGCCACAAAACGGGGGTGAATGTCCAGTGTATGGTCCAATATACCAATAGCATCAGTCAGGTATTGCTGCCTGCGCTGTGGCGTTTCGGCATAGTCGGCAAGCGTAATGTAAGACGCAGCCACATTGGCATTTACCAGCACACTGTTTGGCACAGTTTTTATATCTGTGGTAAACAAGGTACTGTCATTCTTCCATGCCTTATTGCGGTCTATGGTTTTGAAACCCATCAACACGGTAATGACACTTACCACAACACCAAGCATCAATGCACCAGTGGCAGCAGGTTTTATTTGCTCGCTACCCTTCACCAGCAACCATGCTACCACTATCACAAAACCAACAGATGAATGATATATAAGACGCTCACCAAGTGTAGCACCAATATCAAACACAAAGTTGTTCACCATTATCAGGTGCAGAAAGTAGAAGCCAATAGCAAAACAGATAATTTCTTTCCCACCTATAGTCACCTTATCAATGCTCTTCAACAACTGCTTTTTGGGCAGATACACAAACATCAGTATCACCATACCCACATGCACCGCTATAGACAACCATACAGAATAGTGAGAAAAATCTTTATACGGTATCTGTGCAAAAGAATAGTCGGCAGAGAGAGGATGAGGAAACAGCAGAAACTTCATGTAATAAAGAGAAGAGGAGATAATGGTAGCCCGCTTTTGCAATTTATCGGCATACAGGTAGGGGTTGTTCAGTACCTCCTGTGCAGCACTGGCTATCACCTCGGGCAGTGCTGCAAACTGTGCATTCAGTATCACAATTGCCAATAGAAAGTAGGGGATAAAAGGCAGTGCCTTTGCCTGTAGCGTTTTCAAGTCGCTGGTATTGTTCTGCTTGTTGCGTACAAAAAAGAACATGCCAACCCCGGCCAGTATAGTACCAATGAGAGGGAAGCCGGCAATGAGCGATTTGGTACCCTCGGCAATTTTCTCGTTATCCTCCAGTGGAAGCGAAATAGCATTGAGGCGTACCGCAAAGTATACCGTAAGTACTACCAGATAAGGCAAAATAGCCGTTATGCTCCTGACAATAGAATATCCCCTGAAGATGATTAAAGCCATGGGCAACAACACCAGCACCGTTACTGCATACTCTTTCGACAGGAAGGCGAGGAAGTAGCTCAGCATGGCTGCAGCCAACATTCCTGTACGTTTCTTATCGTCCTCGTACCGGAAGGCATAAATGAAGGTAAGACACATAAACAGCAACGACATGATCTCATCCCGGCTCTTTACGTTGGCTACCACCTCGGTATGTACAGGATGCACCGTAAACAACACTGCGGCCACAAGCGCAGCTACAGGATACTTATTGAACACAATAAACCGTAAGAAGTACAACAGCACCACTACCGATAACATATACCACAGCACATTGAAAACGTGCCGCACATGCATATTAGATATAAGCTTCTGCTGTGTAGGCCCCGCTACGCCATAAGATATTTGCTGTTTCAATACACTATCAATGGCTTCTTCGGGTACTGCTCCCAAAAACTGCTGCTCCAGGGCAAATGTGATAATGGACAATGGCCTGAAACGCCCCCCCTTCAACTGGTTGGTCGTGTTCAGCTGTCGGTAATAGCTATGGTAAGCATCCTTTGTCATGATGTCTTTAATGCCCGCAGTGCCCTTCAATACAAATTCATTCTTCACTATTACAATGCCATCATCATGCGCAAACTCGTGATAAAAGGTATTGCAGTACACTACAAATGCCAGCAATGCAACTATGATAGCTTGCCCTTTGAAAGATAAAAACCAAAATCGGGGGTCGGTAACAGGGTACTGCCGAACAGATTCTGTAGCCGGGTTCGCCTGCGTATCGGTGGTTTGTGGCTTTATGGGTGGTTGTGTTGGTTTCTTTACAGACATCTCATCAGATATAATTCCCAAAAATAGAAATTATATTGTGTTGCCACACACAGTTATCAATAAGCAATTGTATCCGATTTTTCGGAACATTCTTTACTTTTGCAACCTGCAAAACATTAATTTATGGCCGACTCTATAGAACAAGTGATTAGCGATGTTTCTTCGAACATGAAAAAGGCGATCAGCCACCTCGAGTATGAAATAAGCAAAATACGCGCCGGTAAGGCATCTCCCATGATATTGGAAGGTATCAACGTAGACTATTATGGCAACCCTACCCCACTGAGCCAGGTAGCCAACGTTACCACCCCCGATGCGCGTACCATATCTATACAGCCATGGGAGCGTAACATGCTGGGCCCGATAGAGAAGGCTATCATAGCATCAAACATTGGTTTGAACCCCCAAAACGATGGCAACTACATCCGCTTGTTCCTGCCACCACTTACCGAAGAACGCCGTAAAGAACTGGTGAAGCGCTCTTATGGCGAAGGTGAAAATGCCAAAATTGCTATTCGCAACCTGCGCCGCGACAGCATAGAGCAGGTAAAGAA
>JAGKWS010000029.1 GCA_021151685.1 Chitinophagaceae bacterium | reverse complement strand
ATAAAATTGTTGAAATAGTGTACTTTATTTTGACATCTTCACTTAGTGGCCACATACAAACATTATCAACCCAATGTGCGCCTATATTTGCACTACGTAGCAACCATAGAAAATTCAATTTGGATGAATAAATTTTCGAAGACAGTAATTGCAGCCCTCCTGCCGTTACACTCGCTTTTGGCACAAGACCATACCTCGCTCGATGAGTCCGTAAGTCGTTTCAGAGAGTTATACAATTCCCGGCACAACGAGCAGGTATCCGATATGTTCTCCGACCGCATCAAAAAAGCACTTCCCGCCGACAAGGTTACCGAAATGCTGAACCAACTGTATAAACAGTATGGCGAATTGAAAAGTTATGCTTACGAGAAGAATGAGAATGGTGCAGGCTATTACAAGGTTACATTTGCCACTGGCGAGTTAATGCTTGCTGCTGCAGTCAATGACGAAAAGAAACTGGATGCCTTTCGTTTTCTACCTGTGCAGAGTGCAGCAACGCAAAAGTCCGACTTTGTCTACAAAACGCAGGGCGGCAAGTTGTATGGTTCCTTTGCGCTTCCCAAAAGCGAAGAGCCTGTGCCGGTGGTACTCATAATAGCCGGCTCGGGGCCTACAGACCGCAATGGCAATCAGGATGCCGTATCATCGAATGCCTATAAAATGATAGCAGACTCGCTGAAGAGTGCTGGTATTGCCACGCTGCGGTACGATAAACGTGGGGTAGGCGAGAGTGCCGGTGCCATGAAGGACGAGAGCAGCATGCGTTTTGAAGATATGGTGAACGATGCGGCAGGCATATTGGCAGAGCTTAAAAGTGATAAACGCTTTTCAAAAGTGTTTGTATTGGGCCACAGCGAGGGTTCTTTGGTGGGCATGATGGCAGCCGCAAAAGAACCTGTAAACGGATACATCTCCGTGGCTGGCCTTGCCAACCCTGCCGATAAAATAATAGTACGCCAGATAGCGGCACAGTCCGAAGAGCTGTCGCTGAAGGCTGCCTTTATACTGGATAGTCTGCAAAACGGAAAAACCATAACAGACCCCGGTGGCGAGTTGTCAACATTGTTTCGGCCTTCGGTACAGCCTTACATCAAGTCATGGATAAAATATGACCCACAGAACGAAATACGTAAACTGAAGGTGCCGGTACTCATAGTTCAGGGCACTACCGACTTGCAGGTGCCGGAAAGTGAGGCATTAACACTGCGCGAAGCATACCCCAATGCAACTTTGAAGATAATAAAAGATATGAATCATGTGCTGAAAACAGCACCGGCAGACAGAGTGAAAAACATGGCCACATATAGCATGCCCAACTTGCCATTGGCTGCTGGCCTGCCTGCAACTCTTGTGCAGTTTATTGCAGGCGTAAAAAAGTAGTATATCCTACTGTCAGTTGGTAGTTGGAAAATGCTACCAACTGACACTCTTCCCTTAATCAGCTCTTAATCCTCAGTAGTAGTAGTTATCAGACTCCTGTGCTCAAAGTCTATCATTTGTAAGGCCAATGTTTTAATAGACGGGTACACAAGATCGTACACATCCTTTTTACCCGGCGATACATCGGTATTTTCCATAGCCACTATGTAAATAATAGATTGAGGAATGTCCAAAGCTTCGCATATGCGATCCATGGTTCTTTGACTTGGGCGTTTTTTGCCAGTTTCTATCTGCGACAATGCAGTTTGGGTAAGTTGGCATCTTTCGGCAAGGTCGTGCTGACTAACGTTTAGCTTCCTTCTTATAGACCGTATTGCGAGACCAATGTTCATATTGTGTGTTTTAGATAAAAAATAATGAGTATATTTTTAATCAATAGTTAATGACTAAAGACAGATGCAATCTACGAAAGGTTATGTAACACTTTGTAAGCAGGACGTTAATTTCGGGTGAAACTTGCTTTTTTTGACGTAAACGTGTATAAAAATTAGCTTAATGTGCTGAAAATGAAGCGACAGGCCGCTTTTTAGTGAAGATGACTAAATGAAGTACACCAAGCTGCCCCATTATTTTTCATTTTTTTAAGGAATAAAATCTGCGAATAGCAGACCTATTGAAGGACTTTTATAACGCAGAAACAAATGAAAAAGAACAAGCAGTATGGTGTACTTCATTTAGTCATCTTCACTAAGAGCATAGCCTGTCGAAAAATATATGCTACCAGATATTGTAGCTTTCTTAAACCGACTCTTATTCTGCCGATACTACTTCTACCTTAAATGCAAGTATCGAATTGGGCGGAATTGGGCCTACACTACCAGGGCCATACGCAAGAGGAGAGGGCAGGTACAATGTACCTTGGCTACCTACCGACATGAACTGTATACCCTCGTCCCAACCTCGTATCACCTGGCCGGCACCCAGCACAAAACGAAACGGACTACCTTTCAATTCAAAGTTTTCATCCATATTGCCATCAAAACGTTTCCCATCCAAAAACGTACCAAGGTATTTCATAGACACCTTTTGGCCTGCCTTCAGCTTGGGGCCGGTACCTTCTTTCGAAATAACATAGTACAAACCCGATTGAGTACGGCTGGCTTTTATCTTGTTTTTTACCAAATATTCCGATATGATTTTATCATCGGTTTCGGCCTGAGATTGCGCCTTGCTTTGGGCAGAAACAAACATAGATGCCCCCATCAATAGGCCACCTGCAATTTTTCTAAACATATTTTTCCCTTTGTTATGGTGAAAAGAATAAAGAAGCAATATAAGGGTAAATGGGCTGATTATGTAAATTGATAAGACAGGGAAAATTAGCAATATTAATTTGTTTAATTTTGTTTTAGAATAATTAAACAAAATAGGCTTTCTGATGATACATGTATTAAAGCAAGAGCAAACATTACCCATAAGCCTCAGCGAGGCTTGGGATTATTTCAGTCGGCCCGAGAACCTGAATGAGATAACACCGCCAGATATGAATTTCAGAATCCTCACAAATTTACCCGAAAGAGTTTACCCCGGTTTGATGATTGTATACAAGGTGCAGGTATTTCCGATGGTAGTATTCGAATGGGTTACAGAAATTACCCATGTTTCGCATCCCGGTTTTTTTGTAGACGAGCAACGCTTTGGCCCCTATGCCATGTGGCATCACGAACACCATTTTCGCGAGGTGCCCGGCGGTGTACATATGACCGATATTGTACATTACAAATTACCACTCAGTTGGTTTGGCAACTTATTTCATGGCTTGTTGGTTAAGGGAAAATTGCAGCAGATATTCGACTACAGACGAAAAGCATTGGAGAAAAAATTTGTTTCCCGGTAATGCATCGGGCACATACATTAACACAAAAAAAGAGGACGGTCTCTATTGACCGTCCTAAAACATTGTAGTAGGGCATATTTTTTTGTACAAGTGCAAGTAGGCCGGTTCAAAACAAGACGGAATGACAGGGTTGCAAGGTGTCGAATTCGGATATTTTTCTAAGGTATCTGGGGTGGGATTATTTTTCAATGTTCAATCTGAATGTTCTGCCCTATGGCTTCCGTCTTTTTTGAACTTGTATGCAAGATAGTACGTGCGCATACAGTATATCGGCACAACTGCTGAAATGCACTTTTTGCGTCGCGAAATGTAGGTTTTGTCCGCCGAAGCGAAGAAACTATGCTCCTAAATTGTAGCATTTTTACACCTCCAAAACAAGCCTGGCGTGCTGTTGTTGGCTTTTACGCTCGCTTTTACCCTTTACCAAATAGTTGCAAAAACTCCTGTCTTATGTTTCTGGCAATAGGTATTTCGGTCTTGTCCTGCATCACTACCACGCCCGACGATTCGTAACGAACCACACAGCTCAGGTTGATAATGAAAGACCGGTGTACCTGAAAGAATGCAAACTCATCGGTCAGATACCGGAATGCCCCTATGTTTACAGAGCTGGTATATCTTGCCCGGTTGGTTACTACCATGGTGCATTTGTTTAAACTTTCCAAGTATATAATGTCGTTTACGCTCACATAGTCTATGCCATTATTGTTGGGTATCCGCACTTTTTCGGCACCGTATATATTGCCCTGCGTCATCACCGGCATGTTGGCCTTCCTTGCCATTGTTTTGTTGGCAAGGTGGTCCATAGCTTTGTTTACTGCCACAGAGAGGTCGCTATCGTCTATAGGCTTTAGTATGTAGCCGGTTGCCGAAAATGAGAAGGCCTTTAGTGCATAATGGTCATGTGCGGTTACAAATATGATTTCGGCCTCAAGACCGGGCAATAACTTCAATAAATCGAAGCCACTTTTTTCCGGCATAGATATGTCCAGAAACAAAATGTCGTAGTAATTGGTACGTAATGCCTGCAGCGCATCCGCCCACGATGTGTATGTGTCCGATACATCCAGATTGGTATATAACCTGTCCAGTCGGCTCGTCAGCAGGTCTATAGCATCTTGTTCATCATCTACAATGGCGCATTTATAGTGTCTTGCTTGCATACAGGTTACAGCTTTTTTGTGCTGCTCTTAGGTATGTTGGTAATAGATATAATAACAGATGTTCCCGTATCAGGAAATTCGCGATCCTCATATCGAATGTCTATCTGCATATTTTCGTATTGGTTAAAAATACGAACCAAATCTTTAATCATCATGTTTCCGTAAGACCCAAGCGTATTTTCAGTAGCATTTTTGTTTTCGCGCGCTTTTTGCCGGCCTACACCATTGTCTGTAATAATGCAGTATATCTTGCCTGGTTGTTTTCCTCCTTTGAATTCTATTATCAGTTTACCCTGCCGTTTGCTATCCAGCAAACCATGGTTTATAGCATTTTCCACAAACGGCTGTACTATTAGCGATGGTATCATTATCTGGCTTGTATTCAGTTCCGGTGCCACATTTATTTCGCTTATAAATCGGTCCTTGAACCTCGTTTGCTGCAATTCCAGATAGTTTTTCAGATTCTCTACTTCATCTTCAATCGATATGTATTTATTTCTGGACGATTTCAGGTAGCTGCGCAGTAGCTTAGAAAACTTGGAGATATGTGTGTAGGCATCCTCCATTCGGTTTTTGCTGATCAGCATTTGGGCCGATGTCAGTGAGTTGAATATAAAATGGGGGTTTATCTGGGCATATATTGCTTTTAGTTCCAGCTCTCGTTGCAGGTGCTTCTTTTGCCCCGCACGCAGCACCAGTCTCCGGGTTACCAGCACCGCAATGGCTATTATAGCCATGGCCAGTATGCCCCCGCCCAGCCACATCCATCTGCGGGCATTCCGTGTTTGCCACCAGTATGGTTTCACATACACTTTCAGTGCGGCTATATCACTTTCCCACGCATCATCGGCACAGTATACGCTTATATTGTACAGGTTATCGGGTTGGTAACTATCGGGTAGTACTATCTCCCCCGATACCGACTTACGCCATTTTTCATTCTCCCCCAGTTTGTAATAGTAGGTGGGCTGGCCACTACCATGTGGGTTTATAATGTCTAATGTCAGTGTTCGGTTCGTTTGGTCTATCAGCACCGTATCTGTTGCAGTAGTATTCCGCACATCGTGGCCATACAGTACCAGCAACTTGTAATTGGTGTAGTTCGAACTATGGCCAATGTCAAAACAACTGTCGGCTGGTATAGCTATCTCGTATATGCCCAAGTCAGTATTCAGTAGCAGCCGCTTTTTTTCTACAGCTACCGGTTGGTGTTTTTTGTAAAATATCTTTCTTGTATTATGATATATTATCGGCTCCGAAATAGAACCCTTTCCGGTTATCAGGTAAAATGCAATGCCAAAATCGCCATACAATACCAGCTTGTTGCCGGCAACAGCCATGTTGGCACGCTTCAGGTTCAGATTGCGCAAAATAGATTTGCATTTATTATTTTTTTCGTCAAATATTATGGCTGTTTCAAAACCCTTTATAAACACATTGCCATAATTATCATCAATGCAAACGGTCTCTATTTTATCTATACCTGCATTGGCAAAGTTGCCAACCGGTATGTATTTTTTGTTTTCGTCTCCCAATATAAAAATCTTCTCTCTGTTGTAACCCCATATACGGTCACTCTGTTTATCATACACAACATCGTTATATCGGTCAATATCTGCTGGCATCACCGTTTTCATAATGTTGTATGGAGGTGCCAATATGCAGGTGCCCTGCTTCGAAAATATAAATAGGTTACCATTTTTCAGCCTATGCCATTTTCGCACATTACCACCAAAGTTTTGTGGTGCTATGTCCGTTATCTTATGGGTAGTAGTAACAAGAAAATGAGAGAATGCGCCCGAAAGCATTATAGTGTCCTTGTTGTAGATAGCAGCATTCTCTAAACGGGTGTAGTCTATAATGTACTCTCTTATAATCTTTTGCTTACAAACTTCTTTCAGTGTTTTTGTGTCGGTATTCCACCAATAGGTAATGGTGTCATTTACAGTACCAATATACTTGTAGCCGTCAAGGTCTATTTCATTCAGTAGTATAAATGGCGGTACTTTCGATTTCAGAAACACACCGTGGCGCATAGTACCTATACAGGTATCCCACAGGTTGTTGGTAATGGTAGATATGGGTATTATTTTCTTGTTTTGGGTATTCAGTATTGCATCAAAGTCAATACTATATGCCGGTATCAGCTTATCGGCATATCGAAACTTCAAAATGCTACTCTTAGTATACGCATACAGCGACTTTTCTTCACCTATCGTGTTGTTAAGCCCCACATATTCAATATTGCCACGCATACCCAGTGTACCCACTTCCAGATGAGATTCTTTATTGCCGGCAATATTGAATATTGTTACATCTTTCGATACGCCACCATTGTACAATGCCATTACATGGTCGTCAAGAACAATGTTCAAATTCAGCCGCAAATTTTCACAAAAGGTTGAATTTGCATGATACAATAGTTTGGCCCGTACCGCATCCGGATTTTTGATGAGCTGCTTTACATTGGTCAACTCATACATGTGGTTTTTGGTCCATAGGTGCACACTGTTGTTGCTACCAATAAATATGTGTGGCGATTCAAATACCTGAAATTCATCCTTGCGCATCCTCAGTAGTTCCTGTGTCAGTGCAAAGGGAAATACCGTATCGTGCCGGGCAAGGCATATGGTGTTCATATGGTTGCCATTTATGTACGGACTGCAAAAAATAACGGCACTGTCGTACCGTAGTAACGAAAAAGGCGATATGGTTCCTTTTATGTCTTTCAGTACTGCCTTGTAGTATTTATCGTTGTAAATGTACCCTACCTCGTTCGATATTCCTGCAAGCCATATCTTACCACTAAGGTCTTCTACAGCCCCCCATATATCGTCAGTAGGTAGTCCATCTGCAGTTGTAAACACCCGGCATTCATATCCGTTATACTTTACTACTCCCTTCTCAGTACATATCCATAGATACCCATACCTGTCGGTCATCAGGCTATACACATGGTCAGATGGTAGCCCATTGTCCGAATTGAGGTGGTACGATGGCATAAGCTGCCCATTGGCATGCTTTATGATGCTCAGGCACAGAATGAAAGCAAATAGTAAACGCTGGTACAATCTGTTGCAATGATGTAAATGCCACGAATATAATATGTATATGAGTAACTGGCACTGGTACGCAGCACATTGCCGCGCACTATTAGCCCATCAGCTTATTCACAAGGTCTATATACTGCTGCATGGCATTGTCGGCACTCAGGCCATCAAGGTTGGTCCATGCAGTGTGCTTCGCCTTGGCCACAAAGTCAAATGGATTGGAAGGTCCCTGTGCAGGCGCATCACCTTCAGTGGCTTGCTTGTACAAACTATATAGTTGCAGTAGTGTATCGTTATCGGGGCGCACCTTCAATAGCTTGCTATTACCTACCGCCGCTTCAAATTGCTCTTTAAGTGTCATAACTGTTTGTTTCAGACTTTAATGTACGAATGTTTTTTCACCTGCGGCAATCTCCACGGGTAGCGTATTCTCATCCGGCGGTATAGGGCAGTTAAAACCTTCCGAATAGGCACAATAAGGGTTATATGCCTTATTGAAGTCTATAACTATTTGCCCATTCACCACCTCGGCTGGCGATAGGTCTATGTAGCGGCCACCACCATAGGTGTCTTCGTAGTTGGTGCGGTCTCTGAAGGGTACAAACAGGTAGGTATCATTCGTTTTGCCGCTTACCATATCTACACTCTGGTAGGCGTGTAGCGTTAGTTTTTCGCCATTCAGCACAAACAAGAGCGTTCCATATTCTCTGAATAGTTTTTGCTTACCACTGTGGGTAGGTATCCTGAATGGCTTGCTACCGGGGGTAAGCACAACCGTTGCCTGTACCCGGTACCGCACATCGGCCGGGTAGAAACTCAATTTAGCCATATCGGCGGGTTTTAGTGGTTGCCTTGGCTCTGCCAAAAGTTCCTCCACATACTTCTTGCGGTGTGCCGCAATACTGTCTTTGAACAATTGTGCGCTGCAAGAAGCACTACCTGCAAGTAAGGTGGCAATCACTAAAACCCCCGATACGGTCTTCATCAATTGGTTATTTTATTACGAAACATTTTCCGGTCTCATCTGCGGAAAGAACAGTACATCCTGTATCGATACATTGCCGGTAAGCAACATAGCCAAACGTTCTATACCAAAACCAATACCTGCAGTTGGCGGCATGCCATACTCCAGCGCACGCAAAAAGTCATTGTCTATAAACATAGCCTCATCATCGCCACGCTCCATCAACACCAGTTGGTCTTCAAAACGTTTGCGCTGGTCTATCGGGTCGTTCAACTCGCTGTAGGCATTGGCTATTTCCTTACCGTTTATGATTAGCTCAAAACGTTCCACCAATCCTGCTTTGTCGCGGTGCTTCTTGGTAAGCGGGCTCATCTCTACCGGATAGTCGGTAATAAATGTTGGCTGTATATAGTGACGCTCGCACTGGCTGCCAAACAACTCGTCTATCAGCTTGCCACGGCCCATAGAGGGGGCCACTTCTATTTTTAGTTTATGGCACAGCGCGCGCAGGCCGTCCTCATCCATATTGCTGATGTCGGTACCGGTATGCTCCTTAATGGCATCGTAAATACTGATGCGTTTGTAAGGTGCCTTAAAGTCTACTTCGGTGCCGTTTACGGTAGTTACAGATGTGCCATTGGTAGCTATCGCAGTTTGTTCCAATAACTGTTCTGTGGTCTCCATCATCCACAGATAGTCTTTGTAGGCCACATAAAATTCCAGAATGGTAAATTCGGGGTTGTGCGTGCGGTCCATACCCTCGTTGCGAAAGTTGCGGCTGAATTCATACACCCATTCAAAACCACCCACTATCAGGCGTTTCAAATACAGTTCGTTGGCTATGCGCAGGTACAGCGGCATATCCAGCGCATTGTGATGGGTTATGAACGGACGTGCCGCAGCACCACCGGGTATGCTCTGCAATACCGGGGTATCTACTTCCAGTCCGCCACGCTCATTGAGGAACGCCCTGATGGCATTCTTCATTTTGGTGATTTTGGTAAAAGTATCCTTTACCGAAGGGTTCACAATCAGGTCGGCATAACGCTGGCGGTACTTGAACTCCAGATCGGTTACAGCATCAAACTGCTCGCCATCTTTTTCCTTCACTATCGGCATTGGCCGCAGGCTCTTAGACAGTAGCGTGAATGAAGTAACGTGTATCGATATTTCGCCCGTACGGGTAATGAATACATAACCCTTAATGCCAATGATGTCGCCTATGTCCAATAGCTTTTTCCATACTATGTCGAACATGGTTTTGTCGTCACCGGGGCATATGTCGTCGCGTTTCACATATAACTGTATCCTGCCGGTGCTATCTTGCAGCACTGCAAAGTTGGCCTTGCCCATATCGCGTACCGACATAATACGGCCCGCAAAAGAAACTTCCTTAAACTTATCGGCAGTCGCCTCGCTGTAGTTTTCCTTTATATACGTAGCTGTATGGGTTGTTTCATACAATGGCGCCGGGTACGGATCTATCCCCATCGCCTGTAGCTCCGCCAGTTTCTCGCGGCGCACTACTTCCTGTTCGCTAAGTGTTGCTTGCATAACGCAAAAATATAAGATTATGAATGATTACCGCTAAGGTGCCACCTTAAAATCGCCCCGCACTACGGTAGAGTCGATACATTTGAACTCGAAAGTACCCTTAAATGCCGGTGTGGCTTCGGTAACAATGAGCGCACCCCATACGCCGGGAGCTTCTATGCTGGGCGTTGGAGGCAGGTAGCTGCCAGTAGCCTCAGAGCCGTCCATGGCCAGAGTGTCCAGCGCACCGGTGTAGTTTTTTATGTATAGCTTTATGGTGGCACCGTTGGGCATAACTCCTTCTATTTGCATGGTAGGGTTGGTGCCGTTGGTGCTCTTGGCTGTTGTTACCATCTTGCCCGACGTATAAAATTTTTCGGCACCGGCTACGGCATTTATATATGGTTCAATAGGTTTTTCCCTCTTGCCGCAGGCAGCAAGCAGGCAACACAATACAAATAACCGGGTCTGCTTCTTCATTCTTTACGTGGTCGCAACTACTCAAAAATATTTGAGGCGCGCGCAAAGGTAGTAATAAGTACTATTCAGGCAGTATTGTGTTATCATCCTTCGGCATACTCACTCAGCTCCAGCCAGCGCATTTCCTTTTCTTCCAGCAGGTTGCCTATCTGTGTTATGCGGTCGCTCAGTTTCTGAATTTCGTCATAAGCTATGCCCGGTGCAGCCATTTTTTCGGCTATTTCACCTCGCTCTTTTTCCAGTGCGGGTATATCCTTACCCAGTTGGTCAAATTCACGCTTTTCGTTAAATGATAGCTTCTTCTTGTTTTTGGGGGCTGTCTGTGTCGTTACGGCTTCTTGTACAGGTGCTGTTTCTTTTGGTTTCTCTTTGCTCTTTTCCTCCATCCGGTATTGGGTATAGTTTCCGGGAAAGTCGCGCACCTCCCCATCACCCTCAAATACAAACATGTGGTCTACAAGCCGGTCCATAAAGTAGCGGTCGTGCGATACTATCAGCAAACAGCCCGGATATTCACTCAAAAAGTTCTCCAAAACCGACAGGGTAGGGAGGTCCAAATCATTGGTCGGTTCGTCCAGTATCAAAAAGTTGGGATTGCGGAAAAGTACCGACAGCAACTGCAACCGCTTTTTCTCTCCACCACTCAGTTTCGACAGGTAGGTATATTGCTGCTCTGGCGGAAACAGAAACAACTGCAGGAACTGTGCTGCACTAAGGGTGCCACCACCAGCCAAAGGAAAGTTCTCGGCTATGTTTTTTACATATTCTATTAAGCGCATGTCTTCCTTAAACTCCAAACCCTGCTGAGAGAAGTTGCCGAAGACAATGGTTTCACCAATATTTATTTTGCCGCTATCGGCAGGTTCAAAACCTTGCAGCATTTGCAGAAAAGTGGTTTTGCCAGCACCATTCTTGCCTATTATACCTACTCGTTCGCCCTTCTTAAAGGTGTAATCAAACCCTTTCAGTATCACCTTGTCGCCATAGCTTTTGTATACCTTCTTCAGCTCGGCCACCTTGCCCCCCAGTCGGTTCATCTTCACCTGTAGCTCCACCTGTGTTTCTACTATCTTTTGTTTGGCCTTGCCTTCTACCTCATAAAAGTTGTCTTGCCTGCTTTTCGACTTCGTGGTACGGGCCCGTGGTTGCTTGCGCATCCATTCCAGCTCCTTGCGGTACAGGTTGCGTGCCTTGTCTATGTTGGCCAGCGTGTTTTCTATACGTGCTGCCTTTTTCTCCAGATAGTCCTGATAGTCGCCACGATAGGTATACAATTGTTCATTGTCCATTTCCCATATCACATCGCACACATCTTCCAGAAAGTAACGGTCGTGGGTCACCATCAGCAAGGTTACATTCTGTTGGTTCAGGTAGTTCTCCAGCCACTCCACCATTTCCACATCCAGGTGGTTGGTAGGTTCGTCCATTATCAGCAGCACATGTTTGTGCTCAAAGCCTATGTCTATAAGCACCTGTGCCAGAGCCACGCGCTTGCGCTGCCCGCCCGATAGTTTTTTTACCCTTTGCGTCAGGTTGTGTATGTTCAGCTTGCCCAGTATCTGGTGTACTTTGGCTTCAAAATCCCATGCGCCCAGTTCATCCAGCCGGGCCAGAGCGTTGGCATATTCGGTAGGGTCTTTTTCGGCTGCGGCTACTATGCGCTCATAGTTACGCAGTGCCTCGGCTACCGGGTGCCTGTAGTGAAATATATTATCGAGTACGGTAGCGTCCTCATCAAATTGTGGGTCCTGCTCAAACAGTGCTACCGTCACATCTTTATGAATCCATATGTTACCTTCGTCTACAGTATCTTTTCCTGCCAGTATTTTCAGCAAGCTACTTTTACCGGTACCATTCCGGGCTATGAGGGCTATTTTATCACCCTCGTTTATATGAAACGAAATATTGGAAAACAGCGGCTTAATACCCCAGGTCTTGCTGATCTTTTCGGCGGAAACGTAATGCATACAGGCTGCAAATGTAATGCAGCAATGCCGTCTGTAAGCTTTTTAGGCTTTACAAAACGGCAATTGGCGGGTATATTCAACAAGTATTGTGTTTTTTTAATGCATTATATTCATTCGCATGGTTTGTTTGGCACCGTCATTTGTTGTTGCCACTATCATATAGTTACCGTTGGGTAGGTGCCGCCAGTCCATATCTGCTTTGCAGCGGCCGCCATTCAGTGCTATGTTGTGGGTAGCCATGGTTTGCCCAATGGTATTCAGCACTTGTATTTTCAGCACATTCGCGTTCGTTATGGCAGCGGTTGTTTCTATGGTACACAAGCCATTGCCGGGAGTGGGGTACACCGCTATATACCTTTGTGTGGCACCAACGTCTGTTACACTTACCGTTTGCGATGCCGTTATGGCACCGCACCCGTTGGCATCGGTCACTTTTACATAGTAGGTCCCCGGCTCTGTACTGGCCCATGTGTTGTTGGTGGCACCGGGTATGGGGCTACCATCCTTGTACCATTGGTAGGTAACAAAGCCCACTGCTGTTGAAAACAGGCCACCGGCATAGGTGAGTGTAGCCACCGGTGCAGGGTGTACCGTTATCTCCATCAGGTCCGATGTGTCTGCACCCGATACATTGTACACTATAACACTGATGTCGAACAGGCCATCGGTGCCAAAACACACAGGCACAGTTTTGGCCGTTGGTGGTATGATGAAGCCTGCCAGCATCCAGCGCACGCTGTCTATGTCACCAGCCGTGGTGCATATAAGCGTTATACAACTGTCTTCGCAAGATGTGGTGGCCGATGCCGCAAACGAAGCCACTGGCTTTTGCACTATTCTGCGCAGCCTGAAGTTGCCATAGTCGGCAATCAGCAGGTCGCCGGTGCTTGTAATGGCAATTGCCTGTGGTACCCGCAGTTGTGCACTTATAGCTGGGCCACCATCGCCCGCAAAAGCAGCAGTACCATTACCACAAATGGTGCTAATAGTGCCGGCTACGGTCACTTTGCGAATGGTATGGTTCATCCATTCCGATATGTAAAGGTTGCCACTCGCGTCTATGGCCAGCCCAACCGGGCGGTTCAGTGTGGCAACATTGGCCATGCCGCCATCGCCGCTATAGCCCGCTGTGCCTGTGCCTACAATTGTTGTAACGGTTCCACTGGTCGATATTTTTCGCACTCTATGCTTGAGTTGCTCTGTAAAATAGACATTACCTGATGCGTCAGTTACAATACTGCTTACCGATGAAACCGGTGTGGATGTAGCCGCAACACCTTCTGCTCCTGTACCAACGGTTCCATCACCCGCTACTGTAGTAATGATGCCAGATGCGTTCACCTTTCTGATGCGCAGGTTGTAGGCATCATAGAAGTAATAGTCGTCCCATGTAGCCATATGCAGGGCCGACGGACTGCCAAATTGTGCCGTAGTAGCCGTTACCCCTTCTCCAAAAAAGCTTGGGAAGCCATTGCCCGCCACTGTAGTTATAGTGCCCGAAGTACTTATCTTTCGGATCCTGTGGTTTTCCTGATCGGCAATCAATAGCTCCCCACTACTATTGATTGCTATACTATTAGGGTAGTTCAGTTCAGCTGATAGAGCAGAACCCCCATCGCCACTGAATGCAGGAGTAAAAGCCGCACTCCCGGCAACTCTGTTAATAATACCACTCGTGTTTATTCTTCGTACTACATGGTAGTTTGCATCGGCAAGATATATGTTGCCAACAGCATCGGTGGTAATGCCAGCTATGCCACCCGCAGCTGCACTTATGGCTGGTCCACCATCACCGGTGCAGTCATTTATCCCTGTACCGGCAACCGTTTTAATATTCTGTCCGTATGTAAAACTGTAAATAGAAGATAGTAATGCAAAAATAATCAACGATTTTGAGTAGAGTGTAGATAGTGTCATGTGTTGGTCGCTTGGTTTGGTAGATGGATTATTGTAAAGAGAAAGACGAAACATAGCTTGTCAATCTTGGGTGGGAAAGAAAAAAAATGTGTACCGCTGGTATAGTTGGCCTATTATCTTTACATGGTAAGTATATCGGCATACATGTACACTCGTCAGGAGGCATCACGCATCAAACAACAGTTCTGGACAACTTATGGACAATACATGCGCCCGGTGGTGGCAGCTGGTTACGAAAAGGTGAACTGGGTAAACTACAAAACAGGTATACCGCACATTTATTTCAGACTCGATGCCGGAACTGATGGTGCAAGTATAGCTATAGAACTTACACATAATGATAGTGTTGAACGTAGTAGATACTATGAACGATTGTTACAGTTACGCGCGGTATTGCACGATTGTTCGGCCAATGAATGGCTGTGGATGCCCGACGATACCGACGAATTTGGGCGGGTGGTAAGCCGTGTAATGCAACAGTTGCACGGGGTAAATGTGATGAATACCGACCATTGGCCACAAATCATTTCCTTCCTCAAACACCACATGGTTGCGCTCGATGCCTTTTGGGATATGGTGAAAGATGGTTTTTCCGATATCGAGTAGCCGCACCTGCCATTGGTACATGCGGTCTTAAGCCCTGTTTGGCTCCCAAAAAAAGACAGGCACCCATTGGGTGCCTGTACATTACAATCCTTGTGTTGCTTTTGTTCTGTTTCTGTTATGTTTTTTCTGTTTTCTGTTTTGCTGTAATTATTGCTTGTAAGTGGCAGATAACCAAATGTCTCCGTTTTTGCTTGTTTGTTTCTTTATAGTGCCTGCTGTGGCCATTTTAGTTAGCTCTTGCTGTGCCTCTTCTATGCTTGTTTCGCTCAGTTCTGCATACTCGCGGGTAGTAAGGGTAGGGTATTTTGCAAACAGTCCATCGCTGCCATGGTCATATGGTCGTTGTTGTAGGGTGGGGTATAGCCGTTTTAGTGCTGCCGTAAAGTCGGCATAGGGCTTAAAGCCATACACAGTAGCATTCTCTCCCTTACTATTGCTGACGATAAGTGTAGGAAAACCCCTCACTCCCAGCTTTTTACCCAGTTCCAAATCGGCTGCAAACAGTTGCTTGGCCTTGCCCTCATAGTCTTTCTTCAATCGGGCAACATCCAAACCGGCACCAGCCGCCGCAGCCGATATATGTTCCCATTTGGTAATGTTCTTCTTTTGCAGAAATACCATCTCCCGCATCCTGCGTAGAAACACTACGGCCTTCTCCTTATTCTGCATCTGTGCAGCCTTGAAGGCAATAGACGGTGGATAAGACGATGGCAGTGGGTCTTCCAACCATACATCACCATTGATAGGCATGTTGTAATAGCGGCTTACCTCATCCCAATGATGAGCTACATCCGATGGTTTGCTGATGCCTCCGCTGTTATAACTCCAGTCGGGCAGCAGGCCACCCATGTGGTACTCTATAGCCACATCATGCCCATACTCCAGTTTCAGCCGCCTCAGCTGTGGTTCTATACCCCAACAAGATGAGCAAATAGGGTCTGTAAAATATATGATTTTCAGTGTCTTGTTAGTGTTGTTTTCATCTTTCACTGTTGCCTGTGTTGTCGCAGGCACTTCGCATACGCCAGTCATTGGGTCGCACAATAATGGATTTTTCGCTTGGTTCATCTTATTTTTGGTTTGGGCATTACCTACCAGCACGCTACTGGTAGCAACAATAAGTAATAGTTTGTGTAACATGAATTATTATTGTAATTTTCAGTTGTTTGTAGTTTGGTGATGCCCGGTTGTTAATCGCTATCTTTACAACAAAGTTCCATCTATACAGCCAGCCCGGCAATAAGTCAAAAAAATATGACCAGCAATAGCACCATAAACAATACCAATGATTGCCCGGCCGAAGGTCTGCTCAAAAAAATGTCGGGCAAGTGGAAGCCGCAAATCTTCAAGTTAGCCCTCACGGGCGATGTGCGTTTTAGCGAACTGTTACGGCAGTTGCCGGGCTCCAATAAGCAGTCATTAGCTGTAGCCCTGCGCGAGCTGGAAGAGTCTGGCCTGTTAGACAAAACCATCATCAGCCACAAACCACTGCATATTTCCTACAGCCTCTCGGCATCAGGCAGGGCTATCATTCCTCTTTTTCAGCAACTGGAAGAGGTAATGGTCTCCCAGCCATAACACCTGCATATTGTTTCTGCACGCGGTTGCTACAGCAATCTGTCGGGTTGTATCTTTGGCCATATGGCAATACGTACACACACAGGTAAAATGCTGCTGGTAGCTGTTAGCTGTCTGATGATAACATTATCGGCATGGGCACAAACTTCTATATTGCCCGGTCTTGCCAACCAGAAAGAGTGGTTACCACTGCTAAAGGGGAAACAGGTGGCGGTAGTAGTCAATCAGACTTCCGAGTACAACGGGCGTTCTCTGGTAGATGTCTTCAGAGAGAAAGGAATAACTGTGCGTCGCATATTTGTGCCCGAACACGGTTTTCGTGGGGGCGAAGATGCCGGGGCTCATATAGCCAATGGGGTAGACAGTGCCACAGGCTTGCAGGTAGTATCGCTTTATGGCAACAACAAGAAACCAACAACCACACAGCTGCAAGACGTAGATGCAGTAGTGTACGACTTGCAGGATGTTGGTGTCCGTTTCTACACCTATATTTCCACCATGCAGTATTGTATGGAGGCTTGCGCTGCCGGCAATAAACAGTTTGTAGTGCTCGATCGCCCCAACCCCAACGGATTTTATGTAGATGGCCCCGTGCTCGATACCGCTTGTCGCTCTTTTGTAGGCATGCAACCCATTCCTGTGGTCTATGGTATGACGGCCGGCGAGTATGCCCAAATGCTGGTAGGCGAGCGTTGGTTTCCCGGTGCGGCTCAGCTTGCACTTACAGTGGTAAGGTGTAGTGGCTACACGCACAGCAGCTTGTACCACTTGCCGGTAGCACCGTCCCCCAATTTGCGCACCATAGAGGCCATTTATGCCTATCCATCACTTTGCTTTTTCGAGGGTACACCCGTCAGTGTGGGCCGTGGTACAGATATGCCTTTTCGTCAATATGGTAGCCCGCAGCTCGAGGGCAAGTTTTCTTACCACTTTACGCCAGTAAGTGGTTATGGTGCCAAAACACCACCGCATCAGGACAAAATATGCTATGGCGAACTGGTGGCCGATAACGAAAAACAGATACTGAATGACATAGATGGCAGGCTGCAAATAAAATGGTTGATAAAAGCATGGAAGAATTACCCAACCAAATCAAATTTTTTTACGTCTTTCTTTACAAAGCTTTCAGGAACCCCATTGTTAGAGCAGCAGATAAAGAAAGGTGCAAGCGAAAAACAAATACGGAACTCCTGGCAGGCCGGTCTGAATTCGTTCAGACAAATACGTAAAAAATATTTACTGTATCCCGATTTTGAGTAACAGAACAAAAAAACATGGAAAATATCGGAAATGCAGTCATTATTTTCAGTCAACACACTAATAATAGATTAATTTAGTACGCCAATAGTTTTAAACCAATTAATACAACTTAATATGAAAAAACTGATCACAACGGGTTTGATGCTTGCATCGCTGTCTACGCTTTCATTTGCACAGTCTAAAGCGGGAAAAACTCAGGTGAATGTGAACGCAACCACCAGTGCTCCCACTTCGCAACAACCTCAGGAGTTTACTGCTAACACCATACTCGAGACTATCAATCGCGAGTCAACAAAAGAAACTAAAGCAGCAGCAAAGAAAACCGCCGATGCGGCAAAAGCAAAATACCTGCTGAACAAAGAACAGTATGAAGGTGTATACCAAACCGAACTGATGTACAACTACCAGGTACAGCAACTGGCTGGTATGCAGCCAGGCGAAGGTCAGAAATACCAAATGGAATTGGCCCGCGAAATGGGTTACAAAAAATTCCTGAACGCACAGCAATTCAGCCAATACGAAGCTACCTTGGGTAAATAGTGGAGGAATGAAATACATGGAAGCCCGGCACGTTCTGCCGGGCTTTTTAGGTTGCACACACCACCGTTAGGTTGCAAACAATATGTGAATGTGCCAATCGCTTTGAAACCCCCTCTAATCTGCACGAATTACAGTGTTTTCACTTAAATATTTTTGACTACATTTACAACTTGTACCACTTTTGTGGTATTAGTTACAGACACCTTACCGACGGCTGCTATGGATAGCGAGATGAACCACATAGATGATGCCGACCAAAAGGCCACATCCCAAAAAGATGCTCTAACCTATGGTCGTGTCACCAAAAAGAAGATGAAGGACGTGGTGCGATACAACGAACGCGTTTATAAACAAGTGTACAACTACCGCGAAACCTTCAAAACAGCATTCGAATACTCAGGTATCGGTATGGCACTCATGAGCCCCGAAGGTGTCTTGCTCGATGTCAATAATGCTTTTTGCTCTTTTACAGGCTATACACGGCCCGAGCTGCTGGAAACCAACTTTCTCGAACTCGGTCACCCCGATGACAATCAGTCCGATAGGTCTCTGCTCAACCACATGCTGGCCAATGTGCTCAACTATTACTCCTTAGAAAAACGTTACATATCCAAACACAATACCATTCTCTGGGGTATACACACTGTATCTAAAGTACATGGCGAGCAGGGCAACATAGAATACTACCTGCTGCAGGTGGTAGATGTAACTCGCCGAAAAATGCTGGCCGATGAGCTGAACCGTAAAAACAGCGAGTTGGAAGCCATACGTAGCGGTCTCATCAACCGCATCAACCAGTTAGAAGACCTGAACCACATTATTGCCCACAACCTGCGCGGCCCAGCCAACAACATAGCCTTGCTGGTAGACATGCTAAAGGACTCGGTAAACGAAAAAGACCAACCCGGCAAGCGGTTAGAACTTACCGACATAGTCAATTATCTGCAAGAGGGTAGTGCATCGCTGGTCAATAGCCTGAATACATTAATGGATGTGGTACGGCTCAGTATGTCGCGAGACATACCATTCGACGATTGCGATGTGCAGGCCATTTGCAGCGAAATACTCGACCAGCTCAATAGCACCATCTTCGAGACAGGTGCATTTGTGCAGCTCGATTTAACAGTACGCATCATTCACTACCCTAAAGTATTTTTAGAAAGCGTTATTTACAACCTGCTCAGCAATGCACTCAAGTACATCAGTACCGAACGTATACCCGAAATTTTAGTGCGTACCTACGAGCAGGATGGACGCATTGTACTGTCGGTAAAAGACAACGGCTTGGGCATAGACCTGGTAAAGTATGGCAATAAAATATTCAAACTGAATCAGGTATTCCATAAACGGCCCGATGCCAAAGGGGTAGGGTTGTACATTACCAGGGCGCAGGTCGAGTCTTTCGGGGGCAGTATCATTGTTCGCAGCCGCGAGAATGAGGGCTCCGAGTTCATCGTCACCCTCTGATGTGTTTAGGCCTTCTTCACAAATTCCGATTTCAGTGCCATAGCACCAAACCCGTCTATTTTGCAGTCTATATTATGGTCACCATCTACAAGCCTTATGTTGCGCACCTTGGTACCTGCCTTTATGCTCTGAGGGGTGCCCTTTACAGGAAGGTTTTTTATCGTTACTACCGAGTCGCCATTCTGTAGCACATTGCCATTGCAGTCCTTTACTACCAGTGTATCAGTGGTCGCTTCTTCGGCAGCTACCTCATTGGGGTTCCACTCATGCCCGCATTCCGGGCATACCAGCAGGGCATCCATTTCATATGTATAGGCCGATTGGCATTGGGGGCATGGTGGCAATACTGCCTCTTTGTTATTACTATCCATTGGGGCGCAAAGTTACAATGCTATACTGTAGTAGTTGCCTGACCAAAATCATAGGAAAAGCCAGAAATAGTTGCTCGTGTGCAGCTTGGGCGCATCCAATTCCCGGCCCCCTTATTTCTTCGCCCTGCATTTCAACCCCTACTTTTAGGTATTTTTGATGCCTTGAATTCCATTTCCTCCATATCGTTAGTCCAATACCGCAACTATACTTCGGCTACCTTTCAGTTCCCGCAGCCGGTAACCTGTATTACCGGCCCCAATGGTAGCGGTAAGACCAACCTGCTGGACGCTGTCTATTACCTCTGCTTTACCAAAAGCTACTTTAGCGCACAGCAACAAAGCAGCGCACAAAACGGTACCGATGGTTTCAGGGTAAGTGGCGAATTTGAAACAAATGGCCGTAGAGATACCATTGTGTGCAAATGGAGGGGCGGTAAAAAAGAGGTGCTGAAAAACGAATCGGAATACGAAAAAATTACCGACCACATAGGTGCCTACCCGGCCGTTATGATAGCCCCGGACGATATAGAACTGATAAATGGCCATAGCGAGCCAAGGCGAAAATGGGTAGATGGTATCCTCAGTCAGGCCGACCGCAACTATCTGGAAAAACTGATACGCTACCAACGGCTGCTGCAACAGCGCAATGCATGGCTGAAAAACGAAGCCATCAGGCCATCGGGCAACAATACCGAACTGGAGTACTACAACGCCTGTATGAGTGCCGATGCCGATTATATATACAAACGGCGTGCAGCTTTCCTGCAAGATTTTCACCCCATGTTGTCAGATATATACCAACGGCTATGTGGCGGCAACGAACCGCTGGCGGTATTCTACACATCAGACCTGCAACAAAAAACTTTACACGAATGGCTCAATCAGGGGCTGGAACACGACCTGCGCTACCAACGCACATTACGCGGCATTCACAAAGATGACTGGGAGTTTACGCTCAATGGCATGAGCCTCAAACAGTTTGGCTCTCAGGGACAGAAAAAAAGCTACCTGTTTGCCTTGAAGCTGGCCCAATATACATGGCTATCGGCCACACTGAAACAGCTACCTATCCTCCTGCTCGATGATATTTTTGAAAAGCTGGACCAAAACCGAATGGAGGCCTTGCTCCGCATCATTCGTAGCGATGCCTTCGGGCAGGTATTACTTACCGATACCCATGCCGGGCGTATCCGCAATGCATTTGGCAATAGCGAAGAGGTGGGCTATATTTATTTGCAACCGGCATTACCTATACCGTCTACCGTAGCCCCATAGCTACACAGGTATAAACAACCGTAAAGTAGAGCCAAAGAAAAGAGAAGAACACGTGAATGGCTGTTTCTATGGTCTTACCCTTCCACAATGCCCGCTTGTACACAAAAAACTGAAAGCCCAAACGCAGCAACCAAAAAATAGCATACCCACCAGATAAAATAGAACCTGTTTCAATACTAAGGAACAAACGAGGCCAGCACAGGCCACTTATACCCATCAACAATAACACAAGGGCCAGAAAGAAGGTATGTACATACAACATTTGGCGGTTGATGAGGCTAATGGAACTTAAATCATGCTTCCATTTAAAATATGAAGGGAAACCAACATGCATTATGCCCAGTAATAGCTGCAACAAACCAGCCAGTTTAATGTGTATTTCCATTAGTGCAATAAAATACGGTGATAAAAGGATTGATGAAATGTTGATGTACTACAGAAATGCCCGCATTTTTAAAAGTTGATAGCCACACCCCTCTACTCAGGAAATGTAAAGCCCCCAAAGAATAGGCTACGTAGTTGCGCCAATCGCGCAAATGTTCTGCTACTATCACACTGCCACCGGGCTTCAGGCTATGGGCAAGTGCCTTGAAGAATTGAACCCTTTCCTCATCATTCCTTATTTCATGTGCCGATAACAGAACCAATATCACATCATAGGTATTAGCAGCAAATGCTACCGTAGCAGTATCAATTGACCGGGTGCCCGGAAACGGAACCGCACTTGCACGTGCCCTGCGTATAGATGGTTCTGTGTGCTTTTTCTCGTCGTAAAAGTCGAACACATGCAGAGAAATATTCGGAAAACGCTGCAGCAAGGTAATCGAGGTTTCATCGAGCCCGGCATGAATATTTGCCCAAACACTGCCTTTTACGGTCGGTAGAGCGGGTAACCAAACCAAGTCATAGTATCCGGTATAGTCGTATACATACCACGATACTACTAAGGACGCAAGCACATTCCATAACAGCAAAACAAGGCCTGCAATTGCCAATACAAGCCACCACCCGGTTACCACAAATACTGCACTGCCAAGTACAATGCCAACTACAACGGCTATTGCATACATAGGCCGGTTGTAGCGCACTATGGCGGTCACACCAGCAAATTGCCCTCGTTTTCTTGCCATATTTCTGTTCTGCCTTTTGCCCATTGGTACGGTATATTTTCCACAATAAAGCCATTGGCCAATTGCAGCTCCGGCAAACCCAGATGGCTGATAAAATCTACCCGGCTACTGTGTATCTCTAAAGGTATGGGTTCCCAGTTTTCCCGCAATCCCTGCACAATCAATACTTTTTTCCGACGTTCATACCATGAAAATGTAAAAGGCAAAGGGCCGGCAAACCGGCGTGCTTCCTTCCATGTAGCAAATGGCGAACCTGCAGGTAGCGCAATATTGTTTTCTGCCTTGGTTACAGACACATCTATACCAGTTGTAGCCTGTACACGAAAATGAGTGCCGTTTTGTAAGCAGCCTATATCAGACAATTGATACCGATAGTGGGTAAATAGGCTCCCCAACCACTGCATTTGCCTGCTGTTGGTTTCTGAGCCTAAAATGTAAAGTCCTCTCAATCGTTTGCCATTAGCAGTACGATACCGAACAAAGATTCTGTAACCAGCCAAATAAAAATCGTTACCCATATTCTTGGGAAACCCTACAGGGCGCAGAGACCTGGTCTTAACGAATGCCGCTGCAACAAATCCCCACTTGCCATCATACACATCTGGCTCCAAACATGGCGGCAACAACAATCGTAGTGCCGCTGGTCTGGTAGCCCACGACAACACAATAGAATGATCGAAATGCGCCTCTACGCCAAACGGATGATTTTTTAGCCCCGACAACATCTTCTACAAAGGCTTTTGTTGCGTACTTACAATAGTTTGCGCCCTTTGCCACAGCCTTTCGTTATACATTACCAATCCTGCAAACACAATGGCAAAAAAAATATTGCCATATCCCCACAAAAGCAAATCTGGTGCCAATGTGGCCTCTATAATATTCATCACCATTACTACACTTATCTGAACAATAGCACACCTACGGCCTGCAAAACGGGTGGCAATCCATATTACCATCAATACTTCACTAATGCCAATAGCCCGGGTCAGTAACGCTGCATGCCCACCACCCAATATACGGGCCACTATTTGCCGGTGCCGAGGCACCCCATTCAGTATTTTGCAATACAGGCCATTTACAAGCCACACCAATGCAATGCCGGTATTCAGAAATTTATGCATATTGTAAATATATCCGGTAATAGTGTCATATTTGTACTGCTACCCCAAAAGTAGGCCACAGGGCAACACTGCGAGTAATGACTGTAATGATAAGTAAGATACAGGAAACGACCCCCATCTTAAAAGGTGTAGACCTGCATATGGCACGGCGCACAAAGAAGGAACGTCTGCTACAAGCGTTGCTGATGATAGAAGGCATTACACCGGCTGATGCCGCTACAACAACATCGGCTCATGGAAAACCCTACCTGATTGATTACCCCAACTTTCATTTCAGTGTGTCGTACAGCGGCGTACTGGTAATATGTGCTGCCGGAAAAATGGAAATGGGTGCAGACATAGAGCAGATTCGCAACATAAACCTTACCGACTACCGCCAATATCTTTCTACCACCGAGTACTACCAATTGATGGCATTACCAGCCGCAGAACAACAACTGCAATTCTTTCAATTGTGGACACTGAAAGAAAGTTACCTGAAAATGACGAGTGTAGGCCTGTCTGGTTTACACCACAGCATTTCCATGCAATTTTCGGAAGGTAGGTGGTGGCTGTGGCAAAATGGCATACGCAACAAAGACCTGTATCTGCAACATCATTACCCAACGCCCGGCTATATAGCGGCAGTATGTAGCTACGAGCCTGTGCCCCATGCAATTTCATGGGTAGATTAGCCAGACTATATTGTCAGACTCAGCACCTGTTTAAGATTTAGAGCCTGTTTAAGGTTTATTGCTTGTGTTTATTATGAAAGTTGTTTTTAAGCGAAACGAGGCGCATGTTGCAGCCATAGTCCTTCCTATGGCGAAAAATGTAACGAAGTAGCAGCCAAAAACAACCATAAGAAAGGCAATGAATAAAACTTAAACCAGCTCTCAATAAAGTGGTTTTTTTATGCTACTTTGTTCGTACCTTTATTTATTCCTTTAAATTACCTTATGAAATATTTAGTTATTCAAATAGCCCTATTTGTCGCTACGCTTACTGCATACGCCCAAACAAGTGAAACTTATAGCCGGGCAAAAATTTTGCTCAATTCATCTCATACAATTGGTGGCCTTGCCGGGCTGGGTTTAGCTACAGATCATGGTTTACATAAAGTTGGTTGTTTTTTTACATCCGATTTTTCGGCAAGCGAAATCAAAGCAGCCCGGGATGCGGGCTACGAAGTACAAATAGAGATCGCTGATGTGCAAAAACACTATCGTGAACAAAACAATACACTGACAAGGACTACCGCAGATGGATGCTGGGAAACACCGGAGGAGGTTACTCCACCTTCACATTTTAGAATTGGCTCATATGTCGGCTATTTTACCTATTCCGAGATGTTGCAGATGCTGGACTCGATGCGAATATTGTACCCAGGATTGATAAGTGCCAAACAAACCATTGATACCTTCCGTACAGTAGAGGGACGGCCGCTCTACTGGGTAAGAATATCCAACAACCCCAATATAGAGGATCCGTTGAAACCACAAATGCTCACAACGGCAATGCACCATGCCAACGAGCCCGGCAGTATGTCGGCAACTATTTATTACATGTGGTACTTACTGGAAAACTATACTACCAACCCGCAAGTACGTGCTATTGTTGATAATACCGAGCTATACTTTATTCCGTGTGTCAACCCGGATGGCTACCTGTACAGTATTGCATTGAGCCCTGCTGGCGGTGGCATGTGGCGTAAGAATAAACGCAACAATCTGGATGGTACCATGGGGGTGGATCTGAATAGAAACTACGGAAAATTTTGGGGGCACGAGAATATAGGATCAAGCCCACTTACCTCTTCTAATATGTACCGGGGACCCAGTGCATTCTCGGAACCCGAAACACAAGCAATAAAGTGGTTTGCCGAAAATCATCGATTCCTTTTGAATCTCAACTTTCATACCTACAACAATTCACTAACATACCCCTGGGGGCACGAAAATTCGTTGCTCACGCCCGATTCTGCCACATTCAGTAACTGGGCCGCTTACATAACTGAATCAAATGATTACAAATATGGCACATGCAACCAAACATTAGGCTACAAAGCGAACGGTGGAGCTGATGACTGGATGTATGGCGAAACAACAACTAAAAACAAGATATTTGCCATGTCACCCGAAGTTGGTGATGAAAATTATGGCTTCTACACGCCTATCTGGCAAATAATGCCTGATTGCCAAAAAAATATTTCAACGAATATCAACACTGCATCTCTGCTTCTAACCGCCGCAAAACTCACTCCAGCCGATGACAAAATTTTGATTGCGCCGAGCGGTCACCTGCATTATCAGTTACGCCGATTAGGAATGAAAGACGGTGGTACCTATTCCGTTACTGTAACATCACTCGACAGTCGACTCACAGTTGAATCAACACCTAAGATATATTCAAGCCTTGCACTACAACAAAAAGTTACCGATTCATTCTCTTACAGTGTTGATGGTGCTACCCCTAATGGCACAGCACTTGGCTATGTGTATCGTACGGATAATGGATTTTATAGCTTGTTCGATACCGTTACCTTTTTTTACGCAAAGAACTACAACATATTCCAATTCTCAACCTCCTCGTTTGCCGACTGGGACAATGATAGATGGAGAGTATGCACCGATGATTACTATTCTCCACCTTCGGCCCTGAAATCAAGCATCACTTGCGGAAACTATTTTAATAGCTTCGATTACAACATCAAACTAAAAGACCCAATCGACCTTACCCATTCTACAGAAGCATGGCTCCGATTTTACACAAAATGGGGCATCGAGGCAAAGTTTGACTGCGGTTTCGTTTTTGCTGGGTCTGATGGTTTCGGTGGAGGGCCTTTATGTGGCACCTACTCGCGCAAGGGTAATCATCGCCAAATTCTTAACGAGCCAATATACGATGGGCAACAAACAGAATGGGTAATGGAGCATATGAGCCTGAATAAATATCTTGGTAAAAAAGTATACTTATCCTTTAGTTTACGTGCAGATGGTGCCAACAGTTTTCAAGGTTGGTCGTTAGATGATATAGAAGTAAGGTCAATACAAAACACACCATATTACGTAGCCGATGTTACAGGCAAAGACGTTTCTCTATCGGTGTGGCCCAACCCCACCAGTGGCAACTTGCAGATAATAACAGGTGGCACCCAACAAGGTACACCGGTTACAGGATGGCTACAAGACATAACCGGCAGGCCAATAATGGAGGTAAACACAGGCAATGGTGGCACCATCAATATTTCCCAAATACCTGCCGGTGTATACTTGCTACACTTGCTGGCCGATGGCGTGCGACTGCCTGTGAAAAAGATTGTAAAAACCGATTGATAGTGATTGTGTATCGTGGAATAGTTGAATGTGTAAACGTGCCAATAATCTACTATTTAGAGCCTGTTTAAGGTTTGTTGCTTGTGTTTATGATGAAAGTTGTTTTTAAGCGAAACGAGGCACATGTTGCAGCCATAGTCCTTCCTATGGCGAAAAATGTAACGATGTAGCAGCCAAAAACAACCACAAGAAAGGCATTGAATGAATCTTAAACCAGCTCTTACATTTGTCAACATTATTTCAAACGTGTTGATGAAAAGAGTTGCATCATAGTGCGTAAATTGGGTATGTCAACTATAATTTAATTTGTATCGCACATCGTAACCGCACCATCGTGTGCCGTATTATTCGTACATTTATGTGTATCCACCAATATACACATGAAGTATCTCATAACCCTTCTTGCCCTATGCGGTGCCGTATGCAAGGGCAACGCCCAAACCCGCGAAACCTACAGCAGAGCGCGTATCCTACTGAATTCTAATCATACTATAGCAGGACTAAGTAGATTGGGGTTGGCTACAGACCATGGTGTACACAAACCCGGTACATTCTTCATTTCCGACTTTTCTGCCAGCGAATTGGCGGCAGCCAAACGTGCAGGTTACAATACCGACATCCTGATTGCAGATGTACAAAAGCACTACCGCGAGCAAAATAATACACAAGCCAAAACTACCGCCAGCAGTTGCTGGGCACCACCCGCAGTTACCACACCATCACATTTCCGCTTGGGTACCTATGCCGGCTATTTTACCTATACCGAGATGTTGCAGATGCTGGACTCTATGCGAATACTGTACCCCGGTCTGGTAAGTGCCAAACAACCTATAGATACTTTCCACACCATAGAGGGCCGCCCCATCTACTGGTTGCGCATTTCCAACAACCCCGATGTAGAAGACCCGCTGAAACCCCAAATGCTGACAACGGCAGTACACCACGCCCGCGAACCGGGTAGTATGTCGGCCACCATATTTTATATGTGGTACCTGCTGGAAAACTATGCCACCGACCCGCGCGTAAAGGCCATTGTAGACAATACCGAACTATACTTTGTACCCTGCCTTAACCCCGATGGTTACCTGCAAAACATTGCTACAGACCCGTCAGGTGGGGGTATGTGGCGCAAAAACAAACGCAACAATCTGGATGGCACCGAAGGTGTGGACCTGAATCGCAATTACGGCCTATTTTGGGGGTATGATGATTTCGGGTCGAGCCCCAGTACTTCTGCGCAAACATACAGGGGCCCCAATGCATTCTCTGAACCCGAAACACGGGCCATAAAATGGTTTGCAGAAAACCACGAGTTCTTGCTCAACCTGAATTTTCATACCTACAACAATGCACTCATATATCCATGGGGGCACGAATACTCGCTACTCACGCCAGACTCTAACACATTCATCAATTTTGGCTCCTATATTACCAAAGAGAGCAACTACCGCTACGGCACCTGCGACCAAACGCTGAGTTATGTATCGAACGGAGGATCAGACGACTGGATGTATGGCGAAACAGCTACCAAAAACAAAATATTTGCCTTTACGCCAGAGATTGGCGACGATGATGATGGTTTCTATGCACCATATTGGCAAATCATACCCGATTGTAAAAAGAATGTTTCCACCAACATCAATACCGCATCGTTACTGCTGACCGCCGCCAGACTTACCCCAACCGATGATAAGGTACTGACTGCCCCCTCAGGCCATTTACATTATCAGTTGCGCCGACTGGGCATAAAAGATGGCGGTACCTATACCGTATCTGTTTCTTCTCTGGATAGTCGCCTGACGGTAGCCACCACTCCCAATTCCTATACCGGGCTTGCTCAGTTACAGCAAGTAACAGATTCTTTTTCCTACAGTATAGATGCCGCCACCCCCAATGGTGCTTTGTTGCGGTATGTGTACCGTACCGATAATGGCTTGTACAGCCTGTACGATACGGTATCGTTTTACTACGGCAAAAAACACAACATTACCCGCCCATCCACTGCCACATTAACCGATTGGACCAATATAGGCTGGTCGGTATGTACAGATGCTTTCTTTTCAGGGCCAACATCCCTGAAATCAAGTGCAGACTGTGGCAAATATCCCAACGATTACATTTCCTCTATTACGCTCAACACACCGGTAGACCTCACCTATGCTACCGAAGCATGGCTCCGGTTTCACTCGAAATGGGGTATAGAGTCTAAATTCGACTTTGCAGCAGTATATGCATCGGCAGAGGGCACAGGTGTCTGGACACCACTCTGCGGCACCTACTCGCGCAGTGGTACTACCTACCAGCTACCCGATGAACCCATATACGATGCCCAGCAACCCGAATGGGTAATGGAACACATGAACCTGAACAGCTTTCTGGGCCAAAAAGTATACCTGCGTTTCGAGATGAATGCCGATGCAGGTGCCAACTATGAAGGCTGGTGGATAGATGATGTAGAAATACGGTCGGTACAGGACACACCAAGTTATGTAGCCAATGTTATGAGTACCGATGCTACACTATCTGTATGGCCCAACCCTACCAATGGCAACTTGCATATAAAAACAGACGGCACCCCACAAGGCACACCGGTTACAGGATGGCTACAAGACATAACCGGCCGGAAAGTACTGAACATACATACAGGCAGCAGTGGCACTATCAATACCGCTTCAATTCCCGCAGGCGTATACTTGCTGCACTTACAAACCGATGGGGTGCGCCTACCCGTGAAAAAGATTGTAAAAACCGATTGACAACCGTTATGAAGATACTGACAGCGTCACAAATAAGAGCGTGCGATGAGTATACCATATCGTCCACCGGCATCACGTCAGACATGCTGATGGAACGGGCCGCAGCCAAATGTGTATCGTGGCTGCGCGATAACCTGCCCCGCGAGAGTCTGTTTGTAGTGTTGTGTGGTATGGGCAATAATGGTGGCGATGGTCTGGTAATAGCGCGCATGCTGCAACGTAATGGCTATGGCATAAAAGCCTTCTTGCTCAAAACCGGACAGCGCATGAGTGCCGATTGTTCGCTGAACCTGCAACGCATGCAGGCCGCCGGCAAAGAGCTGATAACAGAAGTACCCGAAGGCACTTTTATAACAGACATTCCCGAACATATAATTGTTATTGATGCCATACTGGGCACAGGCCTTAGTCGCCCCATAGGTGGTTGGCTCAGCGAGTTTGTTACCCGCATCAACCAACTACCCAACCGCAAAATAGCCATCGATATGCCCACCGGGCTGATGGCCGATGCAGCCCCCGGTACAACAGACGTGATACTGAAGGCCAATGACACCCTTTCGTTCCAATTTCGTAAACGTAGCTTTCTGCACCCCGAGGGCGGCCCATATACCGGCGAAGTGCATCTGCTCGATATAGGCCTCGACAGGCAGTGGATAGACAATGCACACACCAATTACCACATCACCCAGCTACAAGATATAGAGCGCATATACCGTCCGCGGCAGCCATTCAGCCATAAGGGCAGTTATGGCAGTGCATGGCTGTGCGGGGGCAGCCACGGCAAAATGGGGGCTATGGTACTGGCGGCAAGTGCGGCCGTAAGAACCGGTGCAGGGCTAACCAACCTACTGATACCAGAGTGTGGTTACAATATATTGCAGACAGCAGTGCCAGAGGCTATGGCCCTCACCAGCGGTGTCAACAACATCACCAACCTCATTACACACAGCCGTGCAACGGCCATAGGTATTGGCCCCGGCATGGGCACCCATGCAGCTACTGCCTATGCATTGGAAGCCTTTCTGCCCCAATGCACCATACCGCTGGTGCTTGATGCCGATGCGCTGAACATCATTGCCGAAAGAGGTTTACAAACACAGATACCCGCAGGCAGTATCATTACCCCACACCCCAAAGAATATGCCCGCCTCTTTGGCGACCACGGCGATAGCATGAACCGGGTAGACAATGCCCGCATACAAGCCATGCACTACAACATTATTATAGTGCTGAAAGACCGCCATACAGCCGTCATCAATACCGATGGTGCCTGTTGGTACAATACCACAGGCAATGCCGGTATGGCCAGGGGCGGCTCGGGCGATGTGCTTACCGGCATCATTACAGCCCTACTGGCACAGGGCTATACCCCTTGGCAAGCCGCACAGATGGGCGTGTACCTGCACGGCTTGGCTGGCGACAAGGCCGCCGCAGTCCATAGTATGGAGGCCATGTGTGCCAGCGATATTATTGCCCATTTGGGTGCTGCTTTCAGGAGTTTTGCGAGGGAAAAAGCATAAGAGCCTGTTTAAGATTTATTGCTTGTGTTTATGATGAAAGTTGTTTTTGAGCGAAACGAGGCACATGTTGCAGCCATAGCCCTTCCTATGGCGAAAAATGTAACGAAGTTGCAGCCAAAAACAACCATTAGAAAAGCAATGAATAAATCTTAAACCGGCCCTAAAAGACAGCGGATAATATTTAGTAGCAATCCCAGTTGTAATACACTTCAGAAAAATCGCGCTTAGCCAGTTTTTCAGGATGAATGAAAAAGTTGCCTACACCACTATCGCCCCACATTATGCTTTCATCTGTGTCCATCTGAAAGAGTAATACATATTCTATTAATTCTTCCTTATCGTAGCGAGGGTCTTCCTGTGTAAAAAAGGCATATCCACCCATCTTATGACCGTTTCCACTGAAAGTGTCGAACCAAGCATCCTCAACAGCGGCAACTACATCAGGATACTTATCTGTCAACTCGTTTATGTCGATCCCCTCCATGAGCGTCATTCGAAAATCGTTGGCACCTATATATTCTTTTTTAGAAGCAAACGAAAGCACATGAGGGCACTCTACTGGTCTATGTTCTGTTTGTAGAATATCATTCAAAAAAGAAAAATCGGTTTCTATTTCTTCCAATTCTAACTCTTCGAAAAACAATACAACAAAATCGGATGGTTTTCCCTCTTCAAAACTTAATCCAAAACAATCGGTAGCAGCAATATAAAACTGAAGGTAGCCACTTTCAGGATAACCCTTTACTCGGGGCATTTCACCAAGGTTCAGTTGGGCCAGTGGATACATATAATTGCCCTCACTGTCTCTTGGATATTCGTAACCTTTCGGCAGGCATGGGTAATGGCCAAATTTACTCTGTCGTAATCCGGGATTGTCTTCTCGGGTTGTAGTAATAACAACAGTGTCCAATTCCGCTTTTTTGATGTTGGGCCACTCTATTGCTATCGCCTTTGGTACAACCAATCCGGGAGCCACCTCTGTTGGCACCAACAGTTCTGCTTTAGTCAGATAGCGATTTGCCGATTTGCCTGATTCACCTTTGTCAAACGTCTTTTTACCGAAAATCTTATCCCAAAAACCCATAACCAAACCTACAAATTACCTCCCGAAATAGCATATGTATCTTTGGTTTATGTATAATAGGCGTTGACAAGGTGCAGCTGATACTTACTGATAATCCCAATAATAAAAAACTTCAGAAAAATCGCGTTGGACAAGTTTTTCAGGATGAATGAAAAAGTTGGCTATGCCGCCATTGCCCCATTCAATCTTCTCGCCTATAAAACTGTTCATCTGAAAAAGTAAACTATAGTCTCTAATCTTTTCATCATCGGCCCTCGGGTCGCGTTGATTAAAACAAGCATACCCACCTATCTTGTGGTCGCAACTTTGAAAATAGTCATTGAAAAAATCCTCTAAAGCACCTGCATAACGTGGCTGTTTCAAAACGAATTTTTCTATCGCAGCAGCAATATAAGTAACGGTGCGATGGTCTGTCAAACTGAAATACTCTTTCTTTAGCTCAAACGAAAGCTTGTGAGGACATTTTACAGGAGCATATTCTGTCTGCAAAATGTCGCCAAGAAAATTAAAATCTGTTTCTATCTCTTCCAGTTCTGCCTCATCAAAAAACAATACAGCAAAATCAGACGGTTTTCCATCTTCTTTACTCAATCCGTAGCTATCTGTAGCCGCTATGTAGAACTGTAGGTATCCGCTTTCAGGATATCCCCGTAGCCGGGGCATTTCGCCAAGATTAAGTTGTGCAAGCGGGTACATATAGTTGCCTTCGCTGTCGCGCGGATAATCATAACCCAAGGGCAAGCATGGGTAGTAGCCAAATGTACTTTCTCGTAATCCGGGTTTTTCAGTTGGCGAAGGAGAAATAATAATAGTCTCCAACATTTTATCTTGAATGTTGGGCAAGTTTTCGGCAAATACCCTGGGCAATTCCAACTCAGGTGCTATTTGAATGTTCTTCAAATCGTCCGGTTCATCGTCATAAACATCTTTTGTTCGTTTCCTGTCAACTTTCAGACTACTGAATAATTTTTGCCAAAAACCCATAACCAAACTTACAAATAACCAGATAAAACACGATGTGTTTTCCATTCTTTCATCCTTTTCACGAAATACCAATACTACTATACCAGGGCTATAAACACATGCCATTTTTGGTATACCTTTGCGCCCATGCCATCAATATCATCACGCGGCGCGCATATGCCGCCTTCGCCCATACGCAAACTGGTGCCTTTTGCCGATGCAGCCAAGAAACGCGGCACTAAGGTATATCACCTCAACATTGGTCAGCCCGATATAGAAACACCACAAGCCATACTGGATGCGGTAAAACATACCGACATGAAGGTACTGGAATATAGCCCCAGTGCGGGTTTCGACAGTTACCGCCAAAAACTGGCCGAATACTACCAGCGCAATAATATAGATGTAACAGCCAGCAACATTATAGTTACAACAGGTGGCTCTGAGGCCATTCTGTTTGCCATCATGAGCTGTCTGGATGCCGGTGATGAAATCATTATTCCGGAACCATTTTATGCCAACTACAATGGTTTTTCTACCAGCTCTGGCGTAAAGGTGGTACCCATACCATCCAGCATAGAAACGGGCTTTGCACTGCCGCCCATCAGCGAGTTCGAAAAGGCCATTACACCGCGTACAAAGGCCATCATGATATGTAACCCCAACAACCCAACGGGTTACCTGTATAGCATGGAAGAGCTGAATGTGCTGAAAGACATCTGTCTCTCGCACGATCTGTTCCTGTTCAGCGATGAAGCCTATCGCGAATTCTGCTACGATGGCCGCAAGCACATTTCTGCCTTGTCGCTGCCGGGTTTAGAGAATCATGCCATATTGCTCGATACCATATCCAAACGCTACAGTGCCTGTGGTGGCCGTATAGGTGCCTTCGTTACCAAAAACATGGAAGTAATAAGTGCTGCCATGAAGTTTGCACAAGCCCGCCTGAGCCCACCCACATTTGCCCAAATACTGGGCGAGGCAGCAGTAGACCTGCCCGCCGACTACTTCAATACAGTACATGCCGAATACACCTCTCGCCGCGACTTGCTGGTAAAAAGGCTCAATGCTATGGAAGGTGTCACCTGCCCCAATCCGGGTGGCGCATTCTATGCTATGGCGCAGTTGCCCGTGGCCGATAGTGAAGACTTCTGCCAATGGTTGCTGGAAAGCTTCAGCCACAATGGTGCTACCGTAATGATGGCACCTGCTGCAGGCTTCTATGCCACACCGGGTAAGGGCCGTAATGAGGTGCGCCTTGCTTATGTGCTGAACAATGCCGACATAGACAAAGCAATGGATTGTTTGGAAGCGGCCCTGAAAGAATATAAGAACAGATAATAAATATGGGATGTACCCGTAAGTACACCCACACTACACATGATAGTATACGGTGCCAGTGGTCACGGCAAGGTGATTATAGAAATTCTGGAAAGTAACGGCATTACCAACATAACCGTGTGGGACGATGCCGTGCGCCCGCCAGTGTGGCAATACGCTGTAGAAAAACCATTTTCGGGCAGTAGCAATACCATACCAGATGCCGTAATAGCCATTGGTGTAAACGCTACCCGCCGCAAGGTGGCTGCGCAACTACATGGTAGAGTGCGGTTTATAGCGGCTATTCACAGCAACGCTTACTTGTCGCCACGGGTATCGGTGGGCGAGGGTACCGTTATAATGGCTGGTGCTACCGTAAATGCCGATACGCAAATAGGCCAACACTGCATTGTAAACACCAACGCCTCTATAGACCACGACTGTGTGCTGGGCAATTATGTACATGTGTCGCCCAATGCTACACTCAGTGGAGATGTGCAGCTTGGTGAGGGAACCCACTTTGGTGCCGGTGCCGTAGCCATTCAGGGCATACGCATTGGCAAGTGGTGTACTATTGGTGCCGGTGCGGTGGTGATACGCAATGTGCCCGACTATGCTACCGTGGTAGGCAACCCGGCAAAAATTATTAAATACAAAGAACCTTTCTGATATGCAAACGAAAATCTGGCTGTCGTCACCACATATGGGCGGAGCCGAAGAGCAATTTGTGGCCGAAGCATTTGCTACCAATTGGATAGCCCCGCTGGGCCCAAACGTCAATGGTTTCGAGCAAGACCTCTCTACATTTCTGGGCGGTCATAGCCATGTGGCAGCATTGAGCTCCGGTACAGCCGCTATACATCTGGGGCTGATACTGCTGGGCGTGGGTGCAGGCGACGAAGTAATATGCCAAAGTTTTACTTTCTCTGCCACCGCCAATCCTATTGTATATCAGGGAGCTACGCCAATTTTTGTAGATAGCGAGCCCGATACATGGAACATGTCGCCCGTCTTGTTGGAAGAAGCTATCAAAGACCGTTTGCGCAAGGGCAAGAAACCCAAAGCCATCATACCGGTACACCTGTACGGCATGCCCGCCAAAATGAACGAAATACTGGAGGTTGCCAACCGCTACAACATACCGGTATTGGAAGATGCTGCCGAAGCACTGGGTTCGTCTATTGATGGACGCATGTGTGGCACTATGGGGCAAATATCAGCCCTGTCGTTCAATGGCAATAAAATCATCACCACATCGGGTGGGGGAGCGTTGGTGTCGGCCGATGCTACAATAGCACAAAAAGCACGTTTTCTGGCCACACAGGCACGAGACGAGGCACCGCATTACCAACACTCGCACATTGGGTACAACTACCGCATGAGCAACCTTTGCGCAGGCGTAGGCCGTGGGCAAATGCAGGTATTAAACAACCGCATAGCTACCCGCAGAGCCATATTTGGCCGCTACGCCGGCTTGCTTAGTGGTCGCCCCGGTATCAGTATCTGTCACGAACCAGAGGGCTATTTCAGCAATCGTTGGCTAACCACCCTGCTTGTCAACCCTGCAGAGGCTGGTGTCACTCGCGAAGATTTAAGATTGGCACTGGAAAAAGAAAACATAGAATCACGTCCGCTCTGGAAACCAATGCATTTGCAACCCGTATTTGAACAATATCCCTATTATGGAGAAGGGGTGTCTGATAAATTGTTCGAAAATGGTTTGTGCCTGCCATCTGGCTCCAATCTTTCCGAAGATGAGCTGCAAAGAGTATTTGTAGTAATAGAGCGGGTACTGGGTGGCGCATAGCCAATAGCATATATAAACGTTAAAATAGCACATGTACGGGCTGGCTGGCTGGCAAAACATATAAATTTGCGATAACTACGCTCGTACTTCCTCAAAATTATGACTGCATTTTTCAGGTATATAGTACCTACCATCATATTAGCACTGTTTGCCAACATCGGTTGGTCGCAGCAAACCCTCGACAAGATTATAGTAAAGGTGGGTAAAAACCGTATTGTACTCATGTCCGATCTGGAAATGCAATTGGCACAGGCAGTGCAGCAAATGCCCGAGAGTAGCGAAGACTCGCTGCGCTGTGCATTGCTGCACCGCATGGTACTGGAAAAAATGCTGATGGAGCAGGCTGATAGAGATAGTGTAAACGTATCGGACGATGATGTAGAGGGGCAATTGGATAACCGTATACGTTACTTTACGCAAGTCTATGGCTCTAAAGAAAAACTGGAACAGATTTCGGGTAAAACCATCTATCAGTTGAAGGAAGACTACCGCGAAATCATCCGCGACCAGATGATGGGCGAAAAAGTGCAGGGAACCATTCTGGAACATGTAAAAATTACCCCGGCAGAGGTAGATGCTTTTTACAAAAGGATACCTAAAGACAGTCTGCCGTTATTCCCATCATCGGTAGAAGTAGGACAGATAGTGATAGAGCCACCCGTAAGTCTGGAAATGGAGGAATATGCCCACCAGAAAATAGAAGATATACGCAAGGACATCATCTCTGGTAAAATGAACTTTGAAACAGCAGCAGGCTTTTACAGCGACGACCCCGGTAGCCGCGACAATGGTGGTCTGTACGAAGGTGTAGAAAAAAACGGCCCCTTTGCCCCGGAATTCAAAGCGGCAGCTTTCAGGCTACAGAATGGCGAAATATCGCCCATTGTAAAAACAACTTTTGGCTATCATATTATACAGATGGTCAATAGGAAAGGAGATGCAGCCGACCTGCGCCACATACTCATTAAGCCTACCGTCACATCCTCCGACTACAACAAAGCACTGGCAAAACTGGATAGCATTCGTAAAATAATCATTTCAGGCAAGATGACATTCCCTGAAGCCGTTGGTAAATTCTCCACCGACGAAGGTGCTAAAAGAAACGGGGGCATGGTAAGCGACCCTGCCACAGGCAGCACCATACTCGATGAAACCAAGCTGGACCAGGGCATGGTACTGATGCTCGATACACTGAAAGTAGGCGAATACTCAGGAGCGCATATATACATGAACGAGCAGCGCGAGAAAAGCTGCCGCATAGTGTACCTGCGCAACCGCACCGCACCCCACGCTGCCAACCTGAAAGACGACTATGGCAAGATACAGGAAGTAGCCCTTGCTCAGAAAAAACAAAACAAACTGCAAAGCTGGGTAGTGTCTAAGGTGCCTTCATTCTATCTGTGGATTGCCCCCGACTACCGCAATTGCGAGCTGATAAAAGATTGGGTAAACTGGGATAACCAGTAGAAGCCCATATAAAATACGACACAGTTTTTTGGTTGTAGTGGGCGACTCTTGTGGTCGCCCTATAATACTATTGAGACATGATATGAGTACAACAACATCGGGCACACCCCCATTTTGGCGCGAGTGTTTTCCACTCGTGTCTATTAAAAGGCAAGTGTTTTCCACTTGCGAAACATACCCTGCGCTCCCTGTGCAAGTCAAAAAGACTTGCTGTTTTGATGACACAAGTCAAAAAGATTGCGCCAATTAGGGGGGTACACGATGAAATTTATGTACTTTGATTGTAAACCAATGCCAGGATTTTCTAAAACACTGTAAACTTTTTAGGACGAGACAAACTTTATTTTTGTCGCAAGCGGACGCTTGCATGCGTAGGGACCAAGCGGGACGCTTGGACCAGATGATATTACTGTGAG
>JAGKWS010000179.1 GCA_021151685.1 Chitinophagaceae bacterium | reverse complement strand
CAGATTGCAGGCTTCATAGGCCTTGCGGCCGGCAAGGTAGAGATGCTGTTTGTGCATCCTCAATATTTTGGCCGTGGGGTAGGGTATAGCCTGTTGCACCATGCCGTAACCGAGATGCATGCAAACAGTGTAGACGTGAATGAGCAAAACACACAGGCCACACAGTTTTACCTGCGGTATGGTTTCCGTATGGTAGGCAGGTCGGCCACCGACGCTGCCGGCCAGCCATACCCCATACTGCATCTTTCCCTGTAGCCAGTAATTATGCAGCCTTTTCCGTCACAAATGCCATACCTTGTTCGCGCTGGCGCAATGCCTCATATATCTCGTTCAGTACGGCTGGGTCTTCTATGGTAGATGGGGTAGTGTATGCTTTGCCATCTGCAATCTGGCAAATGGTTTTGCGCAGTATTTTCCCGCTCCGTGTTTTAGGTAGGCGTTTCACTATCACCGCATTTCTGAAAAAAGCAACGGCACCAATTTTTTCTCGTATCAGTGCCACCAGTTCGGTCTCTATATCCGTTTCCTGTGCCATGTATCCATCTTTCAATACTATCAGTGCAATGGGCCTTTGTCCGCGTAGTTCATCGGCAATACCTACTACGGCGCATTCTGCAACACCTTTATGCATTGCTACCAACTCTTCCATTTCACCCGTACTCAGTCTATGGCCACTTACATTTATGACATCATCAATCCTGCCTGTTATATAAAAGTATCCGTCATCATCCTTGTATCCACCATCGCCGGTAAGATAGTATCCGGGGAACTTTTCCAAATACCCCTTCCAGAACCGTATCTCATTTTTCCATAATGATGTAAGGCAACCTGGTGGCATAGGTAGCTTAATGGCAATGTAGCCTTCGGTTCCATTTAGAACCTCGTTACCATCTTCATCCAGCACACGAATATCATACCCGCAAACTGCCCGTCCGGCAGATCCCGGTTTTGGTATCTGCTCTTCAAATCTTGTCATAAGCCCCAACATGGGCCAGCCGCTTTCCGTTTGCCACCAGTGGTCTATTACGGGTTTGCCCAGCTTGTGGCCTATCCATTCCCAAGTGGCGGTATCACATCTTTCGCCCGCAAGAAAGAGTTGTTTCAGGCTTTCGGTATTGTATTGTTTCATTAATGTACCGTCGGGGTCTTCTTTTCTAATGGCTCTGATTGCGGTGGGGGCGGTAAACATATGGTTCACCTTGCGTTTTTCTACAATGCGCCAAAAAGTACCGGCATCGGGCATTTTTACCGGTTTGCCTTCAAACAAAACAGTGGCACAACCATGAAGCAGGGGGCCGTATACGATGTATGAATGACCCACAACCCAGCCTATATCGCTGGCAGCAAAAAAAACTTCGCCCGGCTGCACACCGTAAAAGTTACTCATTGAAAACTTCAAAGCCGTTGCATAGCCGCCCGTGTCTCTTACTATGCCTTTGGGTGTGCCGGTAGTACCCGATGTGTATAGAATGTATAGCGGATGTTGCGAGGGTACGTCTTTGCAACCCACTGTGCCACATTTCATCAGTGCTTCAAAGTCCAGTTCGTTTCTACCGCCCAGCGAGTCAAACCCTTTTTCTCTACGGTAGTATATTTGGTAGTCTGGTTTGTGTTTGGCCTCTTTCAGTGCAGCATCTACCAGTTCTTTGTAGGGTATCTTTTTGCCAAACTCTATACCATACGATGCCGATATAATGAGTTTAGGTTTGGCATCGTCTATGCGCATAGCCAGTTCGTGCGGTGCAAACCCGCCAAATACTACCGAATGTATGGCACCTATGCGGGCACAGGCCAGCATGGCTATAACGGCCTGTGGTATCATTGGCATGTATATGATGACTGTGGAGCCCTCTCCAACACCAAGATTGCGCATGCCTGCGGCAAAATGAGCTACGCTATCCAATAGCTGCTTGTATGTAATAACAGAGGATGTGCCGGTTGCGGCCGATTCGTAATAGATAGCAGGCTTCATGCCATTCCCTGCCTCAACATGGGCATCAAGGCACAGATAAGACATGTTCAGCATGCCATCGGCATACCATTGTGCATAACCATCATTGTCGCTATTCAGTATTGTTGTTGGCTGTCGTTTCCATTTCAGATGACCCGCTTGCGCCGCCCAGAATTGCTCCTTGTTATCTATGCTCTCGTCGTACATTGCCTGATAGTTCATGATGCTTTCCGTTTTTAATACAAACGAAAATTACCACATAAATCAGGCAAAACGTATAAATGTATACCAAATAACCAGAAAACGCCTTTAGCCCAAAAGTTGTGTAACCTGCTTTACTAAATCGCGGGTAGAGAAGGGTTTACATATGTATTTTGCTGCGCCAAGGCTCAATCCTTTCTCAATGTCGGCTTCTTGTGTGCGGGCACTCAGAAAGACAACTATCATATCTTTCAGCCCTTCGGTTGATTTTACGTAGCTGCATATAGAAAGTCCATCTACATCGGGCATCATGATGTCCAGCAGCAACAAATCGGGTTTCTTTGTATTAATAATTTCTAATGCTTCGGTACCATTACGGGCTATCATTACCTCGTTGCCGCCTTTTTTCATTACAAATTCAAGCGACATCAGGATGTACGGATCATCATCAACAACCAGAATTCTTTTCATAGATAACCCATTTCAGGTGTGACAAAAATAAGCAACGCACCCCAATAAGTTGCTGCTATATATCGTACGGTAGTGCAAATATGAACCGCGCCCCCATCGGCGACCTGTTCTCTACCCATATGCGGCCATTGTGCATTTCCAGAATCCTCCTGCATATGGCCAAACCAAGGCCGCTACCTTCTGGTTTGCGCAGCGTTTGGTTGTGTGCCTGAAAGAACTTTTCAAATATCAATTCGTGCAATTCATCGGGCACACCCTTGCCATTGTCTTCTACCCACACGTACAGTTCTCCATTGTCTTGCCGTACCGATACCAAAATGTTGCCAGTCTGTGCAGGAACAAATTTCAGACTATTCGATACAAGGTTGTACAAAACCTGTCTTATCAGGTCTTTGTCGCATTGTACCAGATACATACTTGCAGCCGATGCAAATACTAC
>JAGKWS010000028.1 GCA_021151685.1 Chitinophagaceae bacterium | reverse complement strand
AGACCCAGACCGATCATTATTTCACCGCCTTGCCAGTGAAGTATTTTGAACATCAGACCTACGATAACGACGCTGGCTCCGAAAGAGATAATGGAGTTAAGACCGATTTTCTTTTTTTGATTGCTCATATTTGTTGGATTTGTGAGTGATGATTGTTTTGTGATTTTCCCAGTGAAATTTGTTAGTGATTCAATTGTTTAGTTTTCCGTTTAGCAGTTTATTTTTTTGTAGTTGTTTTGGCACTTGTTGCTGGTGCATCGCCCTTTCCTGTAGCCGTTGTTGTAGAGGCTGTAGGCGGTTTACTACCAGTAAGTTTGCGGCGTGTTGCCACCTTCTTCGTAAGTATTTCAGGTGCAGACATCACGCAACGGAAACCTATGTAGCAGTGTACATTGTCCTGCAATTCGAAATCGCGAGTGAAGGGGCTCAATGCTTTTGCGTTACTTACAAAAGAACCACCACGCACCACCTTACGCTTCATCGCATCGGCATCCTTAGGGTCGGCATCGTACAACAGTACCGGATTGATGTCTGATACAAAGGCAAAGGCAGAAGGACTGTATGCATCCAATACCCACTCCGATACGTTACCTACCATATTATATACACCAAATTCGTTGGGGGCATAAGACATTACAGGCAACGTAAAGTTAGAACCATCCACCGAGTAGTCACCTTCTTCCTGTTTGAAGTTTACCAGCAAGTTACCATCGCGGTCTCTGTCTACCAATGCGGGGCCATCCTTTTCACTTTTGGCCATTACTATTTCGTCTGGTGTTTCTTCTTCCTCGTCATCAGACTTTTTCTTCTTTTTCTTCTTCTTCTTTTCTTTCTTGGTTTCACCGTCATCTGTAGATGTTGGTATACCGTCCGAAGAAGCCAATGTAGTAGTATCGGTTGTTGTTGGTGTTGCCGCAACTATAGGATTCCCTGCGCTGTCTAATGCTGGTGCCGCAGCAGTTGTTGCAGCCGTATCTACTGGTGTAGCTTCTGGCTCTGGTTCTGGTTTTGCTACTGGCTCATTCGAGTTTTTGATGTCTTTACCGGCAGCATATACCCACTGTGCTTCTGAAGGCAGGCTGTACTGAAGACGATAGTACTTCAGATATTCTGCAATATCGGCATACTCGTTGTTCGTGTGGCTTCTCCATGCAGCAAATGCACGTGCTTGCTTCCAGCTTACGCCCACCACCGGATAATCATCAAATGGTTCTTGGGTAAAGTAGTTTTCAACAAGTATTTCAACCTGAGAGTTATTGAGGTCTTTGAACCATATAGCCTCGTCAGGGAAGATGTTGATATGTTCTGTAGCATACTCACCTATTTTCACATTCCGGTTTGTACCGGTTGCTTTCAGGTAAGTAAACGGATACATGTACAGTTCTTTTTTGATCTTGCCGGTAGTGGCATCAATCATTGGTGCAATTTTTGCACGAATTTCTTCATCATTGTTATCGAAGATATCTTTATGCTTTACACGAGCCCAGTTGATACGGCGACGAATCACGTTACCGTTAGAGTCTGTAATAGCTGATGAAGTTGTAAACTTCTGCGCAGTATCGGTAGTTGCAGTGAGCGTACCTGCGGTAACAGGTGCAACAGTAGTGGTAGGCGTTGTAGTTGCCACAGGCGCACCACCTGGTATATCGCTACCCAATGCAGTAGCAGTAGTATCTTTTATACCGCCCGTAGTATCGGCCACAGCCGCCACCTCCGGGGGGGGTATAACAGCTTTCTGTGCCGGTGCAGGGTCAAGGAAGTACCAATCGTCTTTCAGATAGTTTACAATGGCAATAGAATCTATCACCCACTCAGTAAACATACGGTATTGCTGGTTGGTTACCTCTGTCTTATCCATGTAGAAAGAACTGAGACTCACCCTCTTCTTACTGTTTGTGTCAGTAGAAGACTGGCTATACTTAATAGTAACAGAACCACCGGGTATATATACCATTCCCGGAGGAGCTGCCAGCGTAAGATGTCTGAAAGGAATAACCGGACGCGTGCGTGACCTGTGATAATTGGGGTTAGCCTGAGCGATAGAATCTGTTGATAAAGAGGATGCAGCGGCAAATAACAGCCCGGCAAACATTAAATGTCTCTTTATATACATACGTGCAACTTTTATAATTTATAAATATACGTTAATCCGATACAGCAATACTTAATTTGATAGAGGAGGGAACAAACTGCGTGCAAATATATACCAAATCACATCATTCAGTATATAGCTATGCTAAATAATTAAAAACAATTTCCATCTTGTTGGGCAGCATTATACCTACGCATAATACTACCTACCCGCAAATTGCCAGAACACTCCTTATCAGCGTAAAGATAACCACATTCTCGTAAAACCAAAAACTATTCAAAAAAACGAACGCTGCTACACACTACATTACATCGATTGGGAGCCTGTAATACAGGCAAATGTCTACATATATTGCACACACAACGCAAGCAGTATGCCACAGCAATTTGCAAATGTTTGCAATATTAAAATACGCTGAAATGCACGCCCATTAAACATATTAACCAAAAGCGATAACATTGTTTTTTACAACACTTTGAACTTATAAACAATCTGAAAATAAATATTCAGGATTAACTCAAAAAAAACGTTGACCACAATATTTTTTTTGAAAAAGACAACAATCTGATAACTGACTCCTATTTATTATCTTGCGTGCCGGAAAAATCGTTTTCGCGAACAGGTAGATTGATAAGATGCTGAAAATCGGAATTTTTGGAGCGGGCCATCTGGGCAAGATCCACATAGAACAATGGCTGAAAGTAGAACAGGCGGAAGTGATTGGCTTTTACGACCCCGATGATGCAAATGCCATTGCCACTACACAGCGGTTTGGCATTACCCGCTATACTGATGCAGATGAGCTGATTGCCGCCTGTAATGCGTTGGATATTGTATCTACCACCACCACCCACCACCAATTGGGCAAAAAATGCCTGCTGGCAGGCAAACACCTGTTTATAGAAAAACCTTTGGCCAATACCCTGGAAGAAGGACTGGAACTGGTGAACCTTGTACATGAAGCCAACGTAAAATGCCAGGTAGGTCATGTAGAACGATACAACCCCGCCTTGCAGGCACTTGGCGAGCAGCCAATACATCCTATGTTTATAGAAGCTCACCGGCTGGCACAGTTCAATCCACGTGGGACTGATGTATCTGTGATACTCGATCTGATGATACACGACATTGATATTGTGCTGAGTCTGGTAAAATCGCCTGTTAAACGGATATCGGCAAGCGGGGTAGCTGTTTTAAGCGAAACCGCCGACATAGCTAACGCACGTATCGAATTTGATAATGGCTGTGTAGCCAATCTTACATCCAGCAGAATATCGCTGAAGAAAATGCGTAAAATGCGCCTGTTTCAACGCGATGCCTACATAGGTGTAGATTTTCTGGACAAAAAAACCGAGATCATTCGTCTGAAAGACGAAGAAGGCGACGAATCTCTCACCAACTTCCCGATAGACCTTGGTAACGGCGAAAAAAAGACACTGTTCATACAGGCTCCTCAAGTACCTGCCACCAATGCAATACATGCCGAATTATCTGAATTTACACAGGCTGTACTTTTGGACAAACCAGTACGGGTTTCGGCTGTAGATGGTTACCAGGCTATGGATGTAGCTCATCAGATTCTAAAAAAGATGAGTATTCATAGCCAGACACACAATGTTTAACTTTTTTTTTCGTTACAGTAGAGGAAAGAACTACGATGTCTCATTTTTACCGTAAGTTATTTTACATAGCGTATGTGCTGTTTGTGATAGCAACCAACTATAGTTGCAATATCATCAACCCCTCCGAGCCTATTCCTACCTATGTAAGAATAGACTCCTTCGAATTTACCGGAGGAGGACTCACCGACATTAAATGTGTCACCGTTTATTATAATGGCGACAATATTGGTTCTTTCGATTTGCCGGCGGTAATACCCGTTGTCACATCGGGTAGCGGTGGCACACTACAGGTGGCACCAGGTATTTTGGTAAATGGCCGCAACGAACGCCCTGCACCCTACCCCTTCTATAAAATGGCATTCTTGTCGCTACCCGAAAAACCGGGAGAGATAATAAACTACACTCCCAAAACAGGCTATTACGACTCTGTTGTCTTTACTAAAATATCCGATTTCAACTCGGGTATCACCCAGTTTTCAAAAGTGGGAGGTACCACCACCTTAAGGGTGGTTACAGACCCTACCCTTGTATTTGAAGGTGCAGGTAGCGGTGCTGTCTATCTCAACTCGGCTGCCGATAGTTCTATAGACAGTACCATCAAGTCCTTCCCCATCAAGCAAGGCTATTCTTTCCTCGAGTTCGACTATAAAACAACAGCTCCGTTTGCCATTGCTATAAAAGCAAATCTCGGATCGTTATACTCTTCTTCTACCACCTATCTGGCGGGGGTGTTGCCCAACAATAAATGGCAAAAATTTTACCTAAATCTCTCAGGTTTCACTACCAACTATCCGGCCGATACGTATCACTTCTTCATTAAAGCTGCTCTGCAAGACCAAACAAGCGGTGTATTGCTCATCGATAACATAAAACTGGTTACCTTCTGAGGAAATGCGGCTTGATAAGAAAAAAAAGAACGCCATCAGGCAACTGGCAGCTTTAGACTATGCATCAGCATCGCTGGCGTGGCTCTGCTTTTGGATGTACCGACAACACTTCCTCACTGGGTTGTCCTACACCAATACCCTAAACCTGTTGCACTCACGCGATTTCATCAATGTTTTTTTGGTTATACCAACAGGTTGGCTGTTTGCTTATCTGCTCTCTGGTACCTATTTCGACCTTTACCGAAAATCCCGACTCAATGAAATCAACCGTACACTCATTTCATCCATCCTTGGCTGCATAGTAGTGTCTGTTATTGTCTTTGGCGACGATACCGGAGACTACTATTATTTCATGAATACCATAAGCCGGTACCTGCTTATCCATACGTCATTTGCGCTCGTTAGCCGTATGTGGATTTTGTGGCGGGTAAAACGGAATCTGGTTACCGGCAAGGTAGGGTTCAAAACCATGATTATTGGAGGCAACCAACAAGCTATAGACATATATAAAGAGGTTTTGGAAAACCCCAAGGTACTGGGCAATATATTTGTAGGCTTCATTTACAGCAACCGCGAAAGCAGTAACGGCATGAGCCAGTATCTGAAGCAACTGGGCCATATTTCGCAACTGGAAGAGCTGATAGACAAAAACGAAATAGAAGAAGTAATAGTAGCCGTAGATTCTTCCGAACATCACCTGCTCGAAAACATCCTTACACGTCTATCCTACAGGCCGGTTGTTGTAAAGGTACTACCAGACTATTACGATATCCTTTCCGGCTCGGTAAAGACCAGCAACGTATATGATGCGGTTCTGATTCACATACATCCCGATTTGATGCCCGATTGGCAGCGTGTGTGCAAACGCATGATAGATATTATAGTGTCTGGTACAGCCTTGCTGTTGTTGCTGCCGTTTTTGATATTTACTGCCATTATGGTGGTCCTTTCGTCCAAGGGGGGTATCATCTACAAACAACAACGTATAGGGTTGTTTGGCAGACCATTTCACATATACAAATTTCGCTCCATGTATCTGGAAGCCGAAAAGGCAGGGCCCGCCCTTTCCAGCAAGGCCGATCCCCGCATCACCCCATGGGGCCGCTTTATGCGTAAATGGCGTGTTGATGAGCTGCCACAGTTCGTAAACATACTGAAGGGCGACATGTCTCTGGTAGGGCCCCGGCCAGAGCGTAAGCACTACATAGACATCATAAGTGCTACACACCCACAATACAAGTATCTCCACAAGGTGAAACCGGGCCTTACATCGTGGGGCATGGTACAGTTTGGCTATGCCGAGAATGTAGGCGAAATGATAGAACGTATGAAGTACGACCTGCTGTACATAGAAAACTGCTCGCTGGCACTGGACATCAAAATAATGATGTACACCTTTATAGTGCTGGTGCAGGGTCGTGGCAAGTAATAGCTACTTCTCTACAATAAAAGGTACTTCGGCCTTCATAACCCCATTTATCAGTATTTCCAGCTTGTGCGCACCCGCATAATGTTTGCGGGTAGTCATGTCGGCAAATGACTGGCGCGATGACATAGGTATTTTACAACCGGCTGTAATAGTCTTCTCAGAAATTTTAAACACTTTCCGGCTACTCTTCCCTCCAGCTTTTGCATAGGTTATTGCATACTCCAGCCGTACAGGCACATCTTGCGTAGCATCATTGGCCAAAACAAATGAAAAATAGAGGTACTCGCCTACCCCGATACAATTGTTGGCCAACTTCAGGTCGGCAACCCGTACGTCTGTGTTTTGTGCCAAACCAAACAAGCCCAACACAGTTATATCTCCCCGCTTCAGTAAAGTGCGGCATCCGTGCTTCACAATCCAGTCGGTATGCGGGTGTTGGCCCAGCCATTGCCCGGCCAATTGCAGCACTATGTGTGGGTTGTCTTTGGCTATATCGTTCAGGTTGTTGGCTACACTCTTCCGCACATATTCCGATGCATCGGCCCGCAGCGTATGCAATATGGGCAACACTGGCGATGGATCTTTCTTGAAAGCGGGTATTGCCATACCCCACGGCAAGCGTGGGCGGCAGCCCTCGCTACTAAGGCGGCGCACCGATGCATGACCGTGCTGCGACCACTGTTGCAACCGCAACATTACTACATCCTGATACCGTATCAGGTATGGCCTTATAGCAAACTCGCAACTCGATTGTATCGTTATCCGCTCCATCGCATCCAGTGCTATAGTTGGATGCTCCAATCCATATTGCTCCAGATAGTCGGGGATGAATATGTGCTCAAAAGTATTATCCCTGCCCGCCAGTTTGCGGCAGGCTTCAGTATAAGCAAGCAAGTGGCGCACATCAGTCTCAAAACTACCGGTCATTTGCCCATGCAAGCAAGTACTGATGCGGCGAATGCGCTCTTTCAGCTCCAGTTCTTTCCAGTTGCTGTCAAATACCTGATGCAAAAAAAACTGCTTGTTAAAATTGGGGATAGAAACAACACCTGCATCGGCCAGCTTACCCAGCAATGCCGGGCTATACATATTCTTTAATGGTTCCATAGGTAGTTATTTTTTGTTGGCTGCTTTTGCACGCAGTTTTTCTACAAATTCGGGGGCTGGGTTGTAGCCCAGCGTTTGCGACAAAGAAACATAGTAGTAGGCTTTGGCCGCATTACCTACCGAGTCGTAGGCCACACTCAGGTTGTACGATGATGACTGCTGTACCTCTTTCGAATTCATCTTTACCGCCCACTCCCAGTCGGCAATTGCCGCTGGCATACTTCCCAAACCAAAATGAGCACACCCGCGCAAAAAGTAATAATACGGATTGGAGGTGTTTATCTTCAGCAGCATATTGTATTGTAGTATAGCCTGCCCAAATTGCTGGTGCTGCACCAGCGCATCGCTGGCAATGGCCATTGCCTTTTCGGCCTGCTGCGGGTTTCGGCGTAGTGCCTCTATATACCTCCGCAACCCTGCCATGGTGTCGGCTTGGGCAAAAAAGGCAAGCGCACTATCTACATACGGTTGATAACTGCCGGTTGGCACCGAGGTATTCCCCCCTTGCAGCTCGCCTGTTGTTTGCAATGCCTTCATGGCATGTATCCGCTCTATGTTGGCCTTTACCTTATCATCGGCAGCGCGTAGTGTTTCCAGAAAGGTATAGTCCTTCAGTGCTTTGTCCAGCTGGCCGGTACTCAGGTAGTAGTGTCCGCGCCACTTGTAAGACAGCAATGCACCGTACGGGTATTTTTCTATTGCATCACTCAGCAGGGTTTCAGAGTTGTGCCACACAAGCGTACGGGCGGCACATGTAACACCCAACCCCACCGATGCTGCAACAAACACGGCCACAACAGCCCCTCGCCACAGCATGCTTTTGCTCGCAATCTGCCTCAACCCCAATGCCACCATAAACAATAACCCTATATAGGCTACATAAGAATACCTGTCGGCCATGATGGCGGCCCCTACCGATATGAACTGAAGCACAAACAGTACATTCACAAAGAAAAAGCCCATACCAAACAAGTATAACCGAAACCACGCACTACCCCGGCGGTGCAACCACCATGCGGGCAATACAAGAATTGCCAACGACAAAAACGGTGCTACATAATAGATAACCGGTAGCGAGCCACCTATATACCTGTACGGATAAGGATAGAACGTAGACAGATGCGACGGGTACAAAAACTTACCTATGTAGGCAATAAACCCATAAGAGGCAAACATAACCCGCTCTGCCAGTGTAAGCGTGGAAAACGAGGCCACAGCCCCGGTACGGCTCTGTGTATACACCGCAGCACCGCCAAAAGCCAGCGAGCCAAGAAAAAACAACCATTTTTCGGTAACCAGTTGCCTGCCCAATGGTTTGCCCAAAAACACATCCATACACAATAGCGACAGCGGGAATACTACCGCCATAGGCTTGGACAAACAAGATGCAACAAACAATACCAGCACCCACACAAACCACTTGCGTTGGCCAGTTTCGGCATAGCGCAGGTAGGCCAGCAGCCCCAGCAGGTAAAAGAAAGTATACAGCACGTCCTTACGCTCGGCTATCCATGCCACAGACTCTACATGCATAGGGTGTATGCCAAACCACAACCCACCTATGGCCCCTACACACATACCCGCAGTTTCGGTCATGTTCAGCCTGCGGCAAAGCCGAATGAACAATATAAATACCAGTATGGCATTGGCAATGTGTATGAGTATGTTGGTAAGGTAGTAGGAAGATGGATCCAACCCGGCAAAATGATAATTGACGGCCAAAGACAAGATGCACAACGGGTGAAAGTTGTTTCGGGTTATATCTTCCGAAAAAATAACCTTCAAGTTGTGTGGGGTAAAGGCCGTTATGTACTTGTTGTTGGTTACATAGTAGTCGTCATCCCAATTGGTAAACTGGTTGTGCAACGTGTACCGGAAACACAGGAACACAATTACAGCAATACAGGCTACAATCAGCGACTTTTGTACGGGTATAGTTAGCTTCATATTATTACCGGAACGTGTCTGCACCAAAATAAATACCTTTTTTGCACACAGGCCGATAATTGAACCAAAAAAAATATTGCAAGCCATTAAACCACAAAAACAAAAGCCAGTCTATGATAGTGTACTAAAACAATAAGCCATGAAAATTCGTTTTGTTTTTGCAGCACTAATCGCCGTTCTGATGACAGTGGCAACAGCTACCGAGGCCACAGCACAATGTGGAAGACCCGGGTATTACCGTGGGCGTGGTGCCTATTACTGCCCACCGCCACCGCCACCTGTGTATTATGCCCCTGCCGCAGCATACTGCCCACCACCACCCGTAGTTATGTACCGCAGACACAGGCACTATGCACCAAGGCCGCTGGTACGCTACGACCGCCCGCATCGCTATGGCTACCGCAGCCGTTGCCGATAAAAGCGTTTTATTCAATTCTTCAGACACACACACCTATAATAGCAATAAGGCTACCGTAATGGTAGCTTTTTTGTTATATACATGTTGGAAAACCCATTATTTGTTGTACATTGAATACTGCAATTATTTCTTAACAACAGGTACATATATCCAAACCTGAAATTTACCACCAATGGATCAACAAAAAATCGACATTTATCTGGCCACCAACGCCAAATCTTTTGAAAGTCACCTCATTCCGCACATCAGCGAAATGCTACAACGCACCGACGATTCGCGCTACATCATGATTCAATCTTTGGGCCTCAAAGACCCCACCACAATGTTAATTGTATCTATAATATGCGGTCACTGGGGTATTGACAGATTTATGCTGGGCGATACTGGATTGGGTATAGCTAAGCTGCTCACATGTGGTGGTTTGGGTGTTTGGACTATTGTTGACTGGTTTTTGATACAATCCCGAACAAAAGAACTTAATTTTCAGAAACTACAAAGGGGCTTGATGTAATACATAATATGTCACCAAAGACTGTATATGGTATGATTGGTGCAGGCACCACAGTAGGTTGGCTATGGTTGTGGCTACATCATGTGCTACCGCTAAAGGCAGCTACCTTACCGGTATGCATTTTCAGAGCGGTAACGGGCCTACCATGTCCTTCTTGCGGCATCACTCACTCGGTACTGCATATAGGCCAGCTACACTGGTCCAGTGCGTTCTACGCCAACCCATTGGGGTATGTGGCTGCAATAGCCTTGTTGGTAGCCCCGGTATGGTTGCTCTACGACTGGGCCAATAAACAGTATACCCTGTACCAAACTTACAACAAAGCCATACAATTGCTGCGGCAAAAAGCACTGGCTATTCCACTTATATTATTAGTCATCATCAACTGGGCATGGAACATCTGCAAGTATTACCCATAAAACCGTTCTACGGGCACCGACCAAACGAAATGGAGCTGGAAAAGGCCAGCAATGCCTACCTCATGTCGCTACTGGCCATAATGGCAGGCATGCCGCTACCCATCATCAATCTTTTTGCCTCGCTGCTTTTTTATATGGGCAACCGCCGCAGCACGTGGTTTGTTCGCTGGCACTGTACACAAACAATACTGGCACAGCTTACGGTACTCGTCATCAACAGTATTGGCATCACATGGACCATACAAGTATTTTTTAGCGACAAGACGGTAACCAACGAATATATCGGCTATATCGCTGCCTTGGTACTCTTTAACCTGTTCGAGTTTGCTACTACTATGTACGCAGCCATACAGGTGCGTAAAGGAGAAATAGTACACTTTTGGTTTTGGGGAGAATTGGCCACCATGATCTGCCCGCCACCCCGTATTATGCCACAGAAACCTGCTTCCATACCCCCCAATAACGACCCTATATGAGCAGCAAGGCCGCAGGACAATTTTTAATAATTGCAGGTGTATTCGGTGCATTATGGTTTGGATTTAGCCAAATAGATTTTGTCAACTTCTTCCATCTTCGCGGCCTGAGCCAACGTACCGAGCAAAAGATAGGCGACATAGTGGTAAAAGCAGTAGAGCAGGAAAAAAGACCGATAAGAGATGCCCGGACACAAAAAATACTGAATGATATTGCTGCAAAACTGTGTGCAGCAGCTCCCGTGTCGCCCGGCAAGATAAGGATACACCTTGTAAAAAGTGCCGAAGTAAATGCATTTGCCCTGCCCGGCAATCATTTGGTCATATACACAGGGCTCATCAACCATTGCGATAGTGTAGAAGAACTTTGTGGCGTAATGGGGCACGAAATAGGTCACATAGCACTGAGCCATGTAGTGAAGCGATTAGGAACCGAAATAGGAGTATCGGTATTGGCAAGTATTGCCTCCGGTACCGGTGCCGAAACAATTTCTTCTGTTATACACACTTTATCGTCACGGGCATTCGAGAGAGGACAGGAAGCAGATGCCGATGCCTTCTCGGTAAAGACATTAAAAAAAGCACAAATCGACCCCGATGCCTTTGCCGGCTTCATGCAGAAAATGGCAGAAATGGAGGCAAATCTGCCGGAGGTTCTGGAATGGGTAAGTTCTCACCCCGATTCTAAGAAACGTGTTGCGGCCATAAGAGCTATGTCGCTACAACACCTCCAATACTACAAACCAATAGATAGTACAAATTGGCAAATATTAAAAAATGCTGCGGATGATAAATAAAAATATCCGCAGCATTTTTTTTGAACCCTTTATACAATCAGAAACTATTAATATATTTGAATAAGACAGAACACAATAATATGAACAAACTAACTCGGATGCTACTATCTGTTGCCGCCACCGTAGTAACGTTTACGGCACACGCGCAGGAAAAAGCATTGGCAAAAATCAGTGCCATCAGGCAAAAAGGCGACATGGTAACCGTGGCCGTAACATCGGCCAAAGAGTTTTACATGGGCAACAACAAGCATATACTACACATAGGCAACCACCATTTCGACCTCTACGATCAGGAGAATACCGAAAGTGGGGGCCTGCTACGCTTCTACGTACCTGCAACCGACTTCAAACAACTGGCCACAGGCACCCCCGTGTATCTGTCTTATGGCGAGCTGGCCGTTGAAGAAGGACTGAGCATAGAAGATATGTGTAAACAAAACTTCTGCCCCTGCTGGAGTGTGGGCAAATTGAATAAAAACATGCTCAAATAAACTTCCAAAACATCCGGATTAATGAATAAAATTTTTACATCGCTCCGCTACCTGTGGGTAGCCATACTGGCACTGCTGGCCCACACGGGTACTGCACAAACCACGCCCGACCCCGGCATACCCGGCACACTGGCCGTAACCAAGGTAGAATACAATCTGGGCGACCTTGCCGTAACGCTGGACAGTTTGCCCAACCCGGCCGAAGTGCGTGCATCGGTACACTACCCCACGTCCCTTTCGGCAGCATCATATCCGGTCATCATACTGCTACATGGCCGCCACAGCACCTGCTACCGCACCACATCGCCCTACACGGCCTCATCGGCATGGCCATGTACTACAGGTTATGCATCCATAGAAAGTTTTCAGGGTTACGATTATCATGCCCGTTTCATGGCCAGTCATGGCTACATAGTGGTATCCATCTCGTGCAATTCCATAAATGCGCAAGATGGCCCCATGGCCAACAATGGCATGCCAGCCCGTGGCCAGTTGGTACAGCACCACCTCAACCTGCTGAATACCTATAATTCCGGTGCTTCCTCCCCGCTCACCACTTACCTCGGCAGCGCACTTGTTGGCAAATTCAACATGCAAAAAATCGGCACCATGGGGCACTCGCGCGGCGGTGAAGGGGTTGTTTTCAATGCCCTGCTCAACAGGTCTTTGGGTAGCCCATACGGCATAAAGGCCGTTATTACGTTGGCCCCGGTCGACTTCAAACGCCGCATACTCAACGGCATCCCCCTGATGAACATAGCCCCCTACTGCGATGGCGATGTATCGAACATTCAGGGCGTTCGCTTTTATGACGACTCCCGCTATAGCGACCTTACAGACGAGGCCCCTAAGCACAATGTACTGATGATGGGTGCCAACCACAACTTCTACAATACCGTATGGACACCCGGCTCCTACATTGCCGGTACATCCGACGACTGGAACTCGTTTTATGGTAGCTCCACAGCATATTGCGGCACCGCATCTGCTACCAGCGGCCGTTTCGATACCACAACCCAAAAGAATGCCTACAACACCTATGCGTCCGCATTCTTCCGTATGTATGTGGGTGGCGATACCACATTTGCCCCAATTCTTGAAACCCGCGACCTGATACCGCCAGCCACATCTATGCTGGATACCGACAATGTGTATGTCTCTTACCACCCCGGCCGTACCGACCGCCGGGACATCAATCGTATAGACACCATATATAACGAAACCATCAATACCATGGGCGATACCGTACGATACAATGGGCTCTTATCATCGGGCATATGTGGTGGTGGCTTGTCGATACCAGCCTGCGGCATAGCTACATCTACCGCAACTGCCGCCAAAGAACCACACATGGGCACCACTACCGTAAAAGGACTGGCACAAATGGGGATGCGCTGGGATAGCCCTACCGATTGGTATCAGAACGATATACCGGCATCAAAACAAGATCTGAGTGGTGTAGATGCCATCCAATTCCGAGCTGCACTACGCTACAACCAGTGTGTTACGGGGCTCAATCTCGACTATACAGTACAGCTCATAGACTCGGCAGGTGCCGTTGCCAGCCAAACCGTACACGACAATAGCTATGCCCTCTTTTACCCACCCGGCACACACGCTACACAGCTAGCCAAGGTGATGTTCAATAGCATTCGTATACCATTGAGCGGGTTCACCGGTATCAACAAAAAGAAAATACGCAAGGTGCGCTTCCTGTTCGATAAATCGGCCGCTGGTTCTATTCTGGTGTCAGACATTCAATTTGTAAACGCAAAATGTGGCGTTTTCAATAGCCACTTTGGCTACACTTACGACACAGTAGGCTACGATGTCAATTTCTTCGATACTGTTTCCTCCAACACCGGCGATACTGTGTCATGGTTGTGGAAATTCGGCAATCCGGCATCGGGCCTCACCGATACATCTACCCTGCACAACCCCACACACATCTTTACCGGCACAGGCACTTATACCGTATGCCTGTATGTGTACGCAAAACGCATGAATCAGCGCATATGTACCGACACCTTCTGCACCAATATTACTATTGTGAACAAGGTAGCAGTGACGGACATAGCACAAAACCCCATTACCATCATCCCCAACCCTGCCCACGACTATCTGGTAATTGGTGGCGCATCGCCCAAAGACGAACTGAGACTCATCAACCAACTGGGGCAGGTAGTATTTACTACCACACTGGGCAACCAGCAAATATGGCTACCTTCCTATCTGGCCAATGGTATGTACCACGCTATTGTAACCACCAGTACCGGGCAAAAACACGAGAAAATAATCATCAACCGATAGCAACATCAATAAATAGGAAAAGCAATGATGCCGGACAATTGAAAAAATGTTCGGCATCGTTATTTTTACCAAAAAACTATATACCATGACCACTCCTATACTTTCTATCAGAGAATTGGATGCAGCCGATGTTCCATTACTCACCGCATATTGGACAACGGCTACCGAAGCCCACCTGCGCGGCATGGGTGCCGACCCCGCCATAATGCCCACCGAAGAAAGCTGGCATCAGCGGTTATACACCCAACTGAGTACGCCATACCAACAAAAGCTATCGTGGGCACTCATATTGCTGATAGATGGTGTTCCGTCCGGGCATTGCAACATCAACAAAATAACACCCGGCGAAGAAGCATGGATGCACCTGCACCTGTGGCAAGCGGGTAGCAGGCAAAGTGGTGCCGGCACCGCTATGGTAAAAATGGCTATTCCACACTTCTTCCATCAGTACAATTTGAAACGGCTCTACTGCGAACCTTATGCCTTGAACCCTGCCCCAAATGCCACTCTGAAAAAAATAGGATTCGAATTTATAAGACAAGCTATTACCAAGCCCGATGTGATCACTTTTGAACAACCCACCAATCTGTGGGTAATGACAAGGCAACGGTATGAAACACTGTTGAATATCGGTTCTTTAACAGTAACACCATCCTGATTCTATATTTTGAACATAGGTAGCACAATAGGTACATGCTATAAGCAAAGGGCCTTTACCTGATATTCTGACAGGTAAAAGCCCTCATTCCTACTTATGATAGCACCATACCCACCTGCACTACTCTTCTACCACTATATAGTAGGCTGTCTCCGGCACATGCAGGTATAGCTTGCACTGGGCACAATCTTGTGGCGTAGGGGCTACAAACCGGAAACGGATATTCTCGGATGTTCCGCCCTTGGGTCGCCAGTTGCAGGTGTTGGCTACTGCAAATACATGGTCATATACACGGCCTTCATCATTCCAGCCATTCTGCCCTATGCGGCTACCATCAGTTATCTGTATGGCCGCCTGTCCGCAGGCAGTTTTCAATACTTTGCCCGTGTATAAAGGTCCTTCAACGGGTACAGTAGCATTTTTCTTGCCACATGAGGCAAAAACAACCGGCAACGATAGGGCCAGCAATAATGTGTGTAGTTTCATCTTGTTACAATTATGTGCTACACCCAAAACAATTGGCATGCCAAAAAACGCCCATGGGCCGGTAGATACACATCACCCATAATCACTATACCCCCCCATTGGGGTTAAGCTTATCTATTGCCAAAAACACGCAAACCATTAACAATCTACGAAACAACCACTTACACCAATCCAATAGCCATAATACATCAATGTCAAAAATTGTCATTTTCATTTTTTTAACATTACTGCTTGTGTTAAGGCATGATTACCAATTACATATATTATGTGCAAACACCAAAAACTTCATTCAGAACATAGCAAAAAATCAACAAATAAATATTATGTTTGTTAGAGTCTGTATAAGATGTATTGCTTGTGTTTGTTATGAGAGTTGTTTTTGAACTAAACAAGGCACATTTGGCTACCATAGCCCTTGCTATGGCGAAAAATGTAACGAAGATGCAACCCAAAACAACCATAAGAAAGGCAATGAAAATATCTTAAACCGGCTCAAAGTAAGTGAGCTACCAACATCATTAAACAACCACTATTCAGTATGTTCATAAAACGTATTACTCACTACCTTCTCACTATTGCCATTTGTGCAAGTGGTTTGGTGCCGGCATACGCACAACGTGGCTCCCGTACCGACTCTCTGGTGAAGGCATTACCTCGGGCCAAAGAAGATAGTAACAAAGCCAACATACTATATCAACTGGCCAATACCTATTTTACTACCGCTACCGACAAAGCTATACTGTATGGCCAGCAAGGGGTAGACCTGTCTGCAAGGCTGGGATGGAAACCCGGAATCATCAAACTGGCCAATACTACCGGCAACTGCTACAGCTTTCGGCGCGACCACAACAAGGCTATAGAACTATACCAGAAAAGCCTGAAAGCCGCAGAGGAACTGAACGACAAACCTAACCAGGCAATAGCCCTGCGCAACATAGGCAACGTATACTCGTACAAAATAAAAGACTACCCCAAGGCCATAGACTACTATTCACGCTGTCAGAAACTGGCCGAGGCAATGGGCGATGTGCGACAGGCAGGCGAAGTATTGTCTGAAATAGGCGGCACCTACCACATGAAGCGCGACTATGCGCGCGCCATAGACTATTACCGGCAAGCTATGGGCAAGGGCGAGAGTGCAGGCGATAAAAAACTGGTAGCCGAAAATCTGGCTAACATCAGCTCGGTATATGCCAGTCAGGCCAACTACACGCAGGCTCTCGATTTTGCCCTGCAATCGCAACGCTTCTACGAGGCTATTAACGACAAAAAAGGTATTGCTGCCGCACTCATCAAAACCGGCAACATCTACAACACCCAAAAAGACTACACCCGTTCCCTCGATTGTTTTTTGCGCTCGCTGAAACTGGCCGAAGAAACCAATAAAAAAGACCTGATAACCGAAAACCTGCAAAATGCCGCAGATGTACACATGAGCCTGGGCAACTATCCGCAGGCAATGCAACTGATGCAGCGTGGCATAAAAGTAGCCAATGAGGTGGGCGATAACAGTGCATCGGGCACCATGGAAGCACGCCTTGGAGCATGTTATCAGGCATTGGCCGAAAATAAGTCGAAAGTACCTGTGCCCGACTCACTTACGGCCCTTTCCGAAGAAGTGAAGTTGAAAAGAGCCTTTACCTACCTGTCTAAAGGTATAGACCAACTGAAGGAAACCGGCGACTATGATGCCCTGCAAGAGGCCTACGAGCACCTGTCTCAGGTACAATATAAACAGGGCGATAAAGACGGTTCTCGCGAAAGCTTCAAACAGCACAATGCCTACCTGGAGAGTATGTACAACCAGGAAAAAAGTGCCGAAGTGGCCCGCAAAGACATGCAGTATGTCTTTAACCGCAAGCAGGAAACCCTGCGGCAGGAAGGACAAGAGAAAGAAGCCACTTTTCAGAAAGAACTATTGCTGAACGACCTGCGTCATGAATATGAAATGAAACAGGCGGCAGCCACCTCCGAGCGCGAACGCGAACAACTGCGCATAGAAGAGGAAATGAAGCAACGCCAGATAACCTTTGAATACGAAAGGAAACAGGCCGAACTGGAAACAAAAGCGGCCGTAGCACGGGCCGAACTGGAAAAGAAAAACGCCATCAACGATGCCAAACTCAGGGCTGCGAAACGAGAGCGTATATTCTACCTGGCAGGTCTTATCATGCTCATCTTCCTGCTTACAGGCATGTATAACCGCAACAAGCTAATGCACCGCAACAAACTGATGCTGGAAGAAAAAAACCGCCAGATTGCTGCCGAAAAAGACAATGCAGACAGACAGAGGGTGCGTGCCGAAAACTCGGAAAAATTCAAACAGTTATTTCTGGCCAATATGAGCCACGAGATACGTACCCCTATGAACGCAGTAAGCGGCATGACAGAAATACTGCTGCAAAAACAACCCCGTACCGACCAATTGAGCTACCTACAGGCCATCAGCAAGTCGGCAGAGGTGTTGTTGCACATCATCAACGACATTCTGGACCTGTCCAAGATAGAGGCGGGCAAGATGGAGTTGGAGAAAATAGACTTTTCGCTGCGCGATATGGTAACGCAGGTGAAAGACACACTAACCCACAAAGCCGATGAAAAAGGACTGCAACTGATACTGGATATACCCAAAGAGGTGACCGACGTTGTTTTGGGCGATCCGTTCCGTATCAATCAGGTACTCATCAATATTGGCGGTAATGCCATCAAATTCACAGAGCGTGGCAGCGTGCAGATAGAGCTGCGACAAGTAACCAAAACCGATACCACTGTAGGCATTCGCTTTGCTATTATAGACACAGGCATAGGCATACCTGCCGATAAAATCGGCAACTTGTTCGGCGACTTTGCTCAGGTCAATGCATCAGACACCCGCAAGTATGGAGGCACCGGTTTGGGGCTGTCAATATCGCGCCAGTTGGTAGAACTGCACGGTGGCAAAATAGAGGTAGAAAGTGTACTGGGCAGCGGTACTACCTTCCACTTTACCATCACCTACCCAATAGGCTCTGCTTCCAAACTGGAGGCACGTATTGCCGAAGAAAAACAAGCCGATGGCAGTATACTGGATGGCTTGCGCATACTGGTAGCCGACGACAACGAGTATAACCGTATAGTTGTCAACGAAACGCTGATGCTGAAAGCCGATGTGGAAATAGACAATGTGGTGAATGGAGAAGAAGCATGGATAGCCGTACGCGATAAAGAGTATGACGTGGTGCTGATGGACGTGCAGATGCCAGTAATGAACGGACACGAATCTACCCGCCATATACGGCAACTGCCTGCCCCGCGCAACAAAGTAGCTATCATAGCCCTTACTGCCAGCACACTACGCAATGATATTGAAGCATGTCTGGCAAGCGGCATGGACTCTTATTGCCCCAAACCATTCAAGCCATGGCAGCTTATTAGTTCTATTGCCGATGTTACCGGACGAAAAGACAATCCGCCGCCACCCCGTGCCCGTAAAGAGAAAAAGAAAGAAGAAATAGTAATAGCCCCACCGCCTGTAGTGGCAGAAGGTTCTGTAACCGATGCTGCCTACCTGCATAACTTTTGCGAAGGCGATGAAAAACGCATCAAGAAGTACATCAACATGTATCTGAAGGGGGTGCCCACCTTCAAGGCCAAGCTGAAGGATGCGGTAGACGCACGCAACCTGAAAGAAATATCATCGCGGGTACATGCCTTCAAACCAAACTGGCTGATAATGGGCATGCGCAAAACCGGTGAGCTGGCATCGAACATTGAAAAAATGTGTGCCGATGGCAACGAAACCGTATATGATTTCATTACTGTACTGGTAGAACAGACCGACCAATCGGTTAAAGAACTGGAAAGTAAAGTATAAGATACCGCAGCTGGCCTACCACAAAGGGCGGCCAGGTGCATTTTGTGGATAAGTTTTCGGCATTGTGCCACAAGCCGTATTGACGGCATTAACCCCTTACTATACATTTGCACTATGGAGTATTTGCAGGGTCGACAAAGAGACGATAATTTTCTGCACAAAGGATTGAGAAAGCAGTTGGTTCAATTGCTGAGAGAAAAAGGAATAACTGATGAACGCGTACTGAGCGCAGTAGACACTGTACCACGGCACTTTTTCCTGGAGCCCGCCTTCGAGCGGTATGCCTACGAAAACAGGGCCTTCCCTATTACAGCAAACCAAACCATATCGCACCCCTATACGGTTGCCTACCAGACACAACTGCTGGAAATAGACAAGTACGACAAGGTGCTGGAAATTGGTACAGGCAGTTCCTATCAGGCATGTGTACTGGCCGAGATGGGCGTAACACTCTATACCATAGAGCGTCAGAAAGCCCTGTACGACTATGTCGATAAGTTCTTCTACATCAAAAAGTACCTGAACATAAAACGGTTCTATGGCGATGGGTTTGAAGGTTTGCCCACCTTTGCCCCATTCGATAAAATCCTCATCACCTGCGGGGCTCCCTTTATACCACCCAAGCTGGTGCAGCAACTGCGTCCCGGCGGCATTATGGTAATACCCGTGGGCGAAGGCGAATCTCAAAAAATGATACGCATTACCAAGGGTAAAGATGGCACTATACGGCAAGAAGAATTGGGTGTATTTACATTTGTACCCATGCTGCAGGGGCGCAATAAATAGCTGCTATTTCTTAGCCGGCTTAGGGTCGGCAAAGATGGCATCGTCAAGCCCCTTGTTCACCACATAGTTCGAATAGGCTATGTTGATAGAACCCTTTTTCTTTTGCGCCTTTGCGTCTTCTTTGGGCTTGGGTTTGTCTTGTGGCACCTCGCGGTAGTCCATGGTTACACCAGCCGGTAGTTTGTACTCCTTCACATCCATTATGATGGATATCTTGTCGGGCAGCGAGTATTTGGTGTATTTGCCATAGGTCAGTTCCATTACCACCGTACCCTCATCGCGGGTGGTGGTTTCGGTGCGCCATGCCATAACGGTTGCTTCATCTATCCACACCTTAGTAAGGATGATGCCGGTATTCTCGGCCTCGGGTATCACCTTCAGCACACGTAGTGTTTTGCCATTCAGCACGGCCGTACCCACATCTATCACGGTTACATCTCCTGGCGGTATCAGGCTGCCCAATGCCAGATTGATGTTCTTTTTTGGCAGAATGGAAATACCATCTTTGCGCACCATCTTCATCTTGTCTGGCGACTTAAAGTACAGCTTACCATCCAGCTGGGGTATCTTCATGTAGTCGATGTCTATTTTCATCTTCACATCGGCCGTATAGTCTTTTACTGACAGCACCTTGTTGCGCAGGGCATAGTACAATTGCTGCGGGTCGCCGGCCATGGCCCGCACACTGCATACAATACTCATCAGCAAAGCAATCCCCAATCGTCTCATGAGTTGATATCTTTTCGGTTGAAGTAATAAATAGTGCCACCCACAAATGCCAGCGTATACGCAACCAGCACCAATGCCGAATGACCTATGGCACTGTATGGTGGTATGGAATCAAAGAACCCCTTCCAGCCCACCATGTGTGCAGTAAACAAGTATGGGTTAATGGCATTGAACAGTGGTAGCTCCAGATTGGACAATATGGTAAGTACCACCACAATGCCCATGGTAGAGATAATGGGGCCTATAGAATTATCGGCAAAGGCCGAAAGGAACATAGACAGTGCAGCAATAGTGGTCATGGCCAGTGTGGCAAAACCAAACGAGCACACATACCGCCATATCACATCATGTTTCAGTATCAGTACAAAGGCATCACTTTTCAGGTTTATCATGTCGCCATCGCCAAACATAAACAACGATAGAAACAAGGCAATGATGGCCAGCCATGTAATGAGCAACACTGTATATATGGCACTGGCAAAGAACTTTATGAGCACCAGTTGTGTGCGTGTTATTGGCCGTGTTAGTATCAAACGCAATGTACCCAAATTAGCCTCTCCGGCCAGTGTATCGCCCGCCACAAGGGCTACCAGCAGGGGTATCTGTATCAGCAGAGATTGCAAAATGAGGTAGGCTACCAAATAGCCATTAATGATGTTGCCCTGCACATTGAATTGCTCCGACACATCTTGCATACCAAACTCTATAAACTCGCGCCCGCCTGCCCCCATGGCCAACTGAAAGATAAAGGCAGTGGCCGTTACCACACCAAAACTGATGTACGTACGGGGTCGTCTGAATATCTTGTATAACTCTATGCGTAGCAGCTTAATCATTGGTCAGCGATAAGAAGTAATCTTCCAAAGAATGTTTCGATCTTATTTCTACTATGCCTATACCCTGCCCTACCAGCCATGCGGCCAGCGCAGGTATTTTTTCCTTATTTAGCCTAAAGGTGAGCAGCGTATTATCGGCCACTACCATCTGGCCAGCCCAGCCCGATGCAGCTATGAGTGCAGCCACTCCTTCGCGGGGCACAATGCGCACATCTACCTGCATCTCGTTGGGGTTCAGCAGGTCGCCTACCAGCCCCTCGGCTATCTTGTTGCCCTTGTGCAGTATCAGCATACGGGTGGCCACCTGTTCTATTTCGTACAGCAGGTGAGACGATACCATTACCGTCTTGCCATGGTCTTTACTCAGCGAGCGTATCAGTTCCCTTATCTCGGCAATACCTTGTGGGTCCAGTCCATTGGTGGGCTCGTCCAGTATCAGCAGGTCGGGCTGGTGTACCAATGCTATGGCTATACCCAGCCGCTGCTTCATACCTTGCGAGTAGGTTTTTACCTTATCCTTTTCGCGCCCCTTCAGCCCCACCTGCTCCAGCACCTCGTGCAGGCGTGTGGCAGGGATAGAGGTGTCGGTAAGTGCCGCAAAAATCTTCAGATTGTCCCATGCACTCAGGTATCCATACATATCGGGCCGCTCTATAATGGCCCCCACATGCCGCAGCAGGTGCCGCCGGCTATTATTGAATTCGGTGCCGTTGATGAATATCTTGCCACTGTCAGGGAAAATAAGGCCCAGTATCATGCGCATGGTGGTACTCTTACCGGCACCATTCTGCCCCAGAAAGCCATATACATCGCCCTTGCCTATGGCAAAAGATAAATCGGACACCCTCACCACGCCCTTGAAAGACTTGGTTACGTGCTGTATTTCTACTATTGGTGTCACCCGTTGGTTAGTTGAAGGGATTCGAGTTGTAAAGGTATGGCTGCCATACGCCACCGCAAAAATAAACCTGATACACAGGCACTATTGCGAAATAAGATTTAACAATCGGTAGCAATCGGTTTTCAGTAATCAAACAGTTAGCCTACCAGTTGCTCACCGGCAGCGTACGTAGCCAGTAGCGCATGCTTATCGGGTTTACCCAGTGGCGTTACCGGCAACTCGTTTACCACGGTAATTCGTGCGGGCATTTCGTAGCGGGCTACTTTATCCTTCAACCATTCACGCAGCACATCGGTACATACAGGCTGGCCGGTGGTTACAAAAGCATGCAGCCGTTGGCCATAGTCAGCATCGGCCATACCCACAACCGCTACATCGGCCACATCGGCATGTTGGACCAATGCCTGTTCTACCACCTGCGGATATACATTTTCGCCACCCGATACAATCATATCATCTACCCGTCCCCGCAGGTACACCATACCATATTTGTCCATGTAGCCGGCATCGCCGGTAGGCACCCATTTTGTTCGGGCACTACCTGCCGCCCACGCCGTGTGCACACATATATTACCTGTTATGCCGTAAGGTACTGTTTGCCCATCGGCACCAGCAATGCGCAATTCCACACCCTGCAATGGTTGGCCCAGTGTATAGGGGGCCACAGCCAGTTGGGCAGGCGTAGCCATAATGCACACACCCGCCTCCGATGTGCCGTACAAGTTGTAGAGTACAGGCCCCAATGTAGCAAGCACCCGTGTTACCAATGCAGGCGCAATAGCTGCCCCACCCGATAGTATGCACCGCAAACTGCCCAAGGCGGCTACATCATGGTGCATCAGCCGCTGTATCATCAGCGGCACCGCAACTAATACCGCTACATTATTCTTTTCAATGATAGTGGCAGCTCGTCGCACATCGAACCGTGGCGCAAGGTACACATGCGCCCCCAGCAATACCGACATAAATAAAGCAGCCAGCCCATAACCATGGTACACCGGCGTAGCAATGTATACCGAACTGTATTGTGCCAACCCGGCCCCCGACAATAATGTACAAAAAGGCTGCACAAAACGCATGATGCCAGGCTTGCGGGCAGCAGTTTTGTGTTGACCGGTGGTGCCACCAGTCAGCACTACAATGTTGCCACCCCTTACCCGTGCATTACTATTGATGGCCACAACGGCCACCTCTGTATCCGCAGGCACTATTCGCCCACCAAAGCCACTCTGTGTCAACTTCCCCTCAAACTCATCATCTGCTATCACCACATCTATCTGGTTGTCGGCACATAGTTTCCCTATCTGTGCGGCACTCATGTCGATATTTATCAGATACAGATGTGCCCCCGTCTGCGCAACCGCAAAAATTGCCCGTACCACCCCCTTATGGTTACGGCACATAACCGCTACCCTACTACCCCTGCCCAAACAAAATTGAGTATGCAGCATAGCCCCCAAATCTGTTGCATTGCGGTACAGCATACCGTAGGTACAACTCCCCCCATCGTCAGTAACAGCAGGGCGGGCAGGCCATTTATCGGCCGCATAGCGTAGCAATACCATAGGGTTAGCTCCGGTATGCAGCAATGCGCTACACAACCGGTACAGACCAGTTGGTGCTAAAATTCCCGCATTATACAGTGTTCGCAGATTGCCGGGCATATGGTTGCTGCTTCAAATACCTTGCCAAAAACCGATAAAACACATTATGAAATAGTAACGACCCCAACTGTCCCCAAACCAACCACCATGGGGCTACCTTCAGCGGCTGGTGGCAAATAGCCCGTGCTATGCGTATAGCAGCCTGCCGGGATTGCATGGCTGGCATGGTAGCATATGCCACAGTTGGGGCTATCATGCGGGTACGCACTAATGGCAAATACACCGATGTAACATGCATCCCCACCGCCATCCACTCGGCCGATGCACTGCGAAACCACTGATCGAAAGCGGTCTTGGAGCTTTGATAAGCTGCCCAGTGCGGTGCTGGAGCCAGCAGTACATTGATGGCCGAGATATTAATGATGTGTGCCTTTCTTTTTTCAAGCGCAGGCAGTAGTGCCAGTAGCAATTGCACCGGCCCAAAGTAATTGATGGCCATACTCCGCTCAAAGTCGTGCATACGGTCCAGCGATTCGTGCAATGGTCGGCATATCGATTTACCCGCATTACTCACTACCACATCGGCACCGCCCCACAATTGCAGTACATGTTGTGCAACGGCAATAGCCTGCTGTTTGTCCGATAGGTCTGCGGGAAAGATGTAAGCCCTGCCCCCTCGCCCAACTATCTGGCGTTGTACCTCCTGTAGTTTACCGGCTGTACGGGCCACCAGCAGCACCTCGGCACCGGCATTGGCCAGCAGGTAGGCCAGTTCTTCGCCTATGCCATAACTGGCACCGGTTATCAGTATCTGTTTTCCACTCACAGCAGCACGCAGCCGGTTTGCGCCCACCCTTTTGGGCGGAAACAGTAACCATTCTGACAAACGCCTGATACCGAAATGCATACCTGTAGCAATAAAATGTACCCACAACAAAACTAACCGTTTCTACGGTTACAGCGTATCTCCGGCACCGTTACTCTTTACAGCCTGCACATTCCGCATCACGCCCTTCCACTTGCTACGCTTCATGGGCGAGTTCTTAAATACCTTGTTGAACTGTGTTTCGGTCATTGCCTCCCATTCGCCAATGCTCAGGTTCAGCACCTCGGGTATGGGGGTAAATGCAGGCTCGCTGTGCGGCTTCGAAAAACGGTTCCATGGGCATACTTCCTGACACACATCGCAGCCAAACATCCAGCCATCCATTTTTTGTTGCAGCTCGTTGGGTATCAGCGCATCCTTCAGCTCTATGGTAAGGTACGATATACATTTACTGCCATCTACCACACCCGGTGCTGTTATAGCCTTTGTAGGGCAGGCATCTATACAACGGGTGCAGGTGCCGCAATGGCTGGTAGCAAAAGGTGCATCGGGCACAAGGGGCAGATCGGTAATGAGTGTGGCAATAAAGAAAAAAGACCCCGTCTGCCGGTTCAGCAAATTGCCATTTTTACCTATCCACCCCAGCCCGCTGTTCACGGCCCAGCTACGCTCCAGCACAGGCGCACTATCTACAAAACCACGCCCCTCTATGGCACCTATCTGTGTCGATAATTCGGCCAGTAGCTCATTCAGTTTTTCGCGTATCACATAATGGTAGTCGGTACCCCATGCATACCGGGCTATGCGTGGCGCATCAGCAGTTTGCTGCACATCAGGAAAATAATTGTACAGCAACGTAATGACCGACTTTGCCCCCGGTACCAGCAAGCGTGGGTCTACCCGCATATCGAAGTGCCGCTCCATATAGCCCATAGACCCATGATAGCCTTTAGACAACCATGCCTCCAACCGGCGGGCATCATCATCCAACCGGCGGGCAGTGGCTATACCACAAGACATAAAGCCGAGGCGTTGGGCCACGGCTTTAACTGTTGCTGTATTTTGTTCTATTTGTGTCAACTATTGGGCTGGCTATGCCATAAGCAAAGGTATTGGTTTATGGCCACAGCCTTACTTCAATGCCTTTACCTGCGCCTTGAATGCGGCGGGCGTTGTTGGTTTTAGATCCAATGTATAGTTTTTCCCGGATTGGGGTGTAGCACCAAGTATAGCACTATAAAAATTCCCTCGTATTACAGCAGATGCCACAAAATGAACAGGAATGTTCGGTACATGGTGTTCCCAATACGGATGCTCTGAGCGTCCGTAGCCGTGCGCCCCAAGTCCTATAGGCCAAGCCCCAACATACTGATCGTATACGGCATGAATAAGTATAGAATCTTCCGAATAATTCAACCCTCCGGTATTGATTCTAACTGTAAAATTCTGATAATGAGGGTTCGTCATGAACCTATCGGCATTGCATCATGTCAAGGTACCGGAACTGATACCCACCGTATCGCCCACCGTAAAAATCATGCCGCCGGCACCTCCCGTCGCAACAGGTCGCCAGTTTATCTTCTTGCCCGTATCTTCTGTTCCCAAAAACAAACCCATGTCATTTGCATCCACTCCTGCCTGAGGCATACGAGCTTCAAAACTTTTCCCTTCAGCCATTGCCAATGGCTGTCCGCCTTGTGTAGCATCTACAAATACCTCACCTCCAGACAATAGTGGTTCTCCATTGCTGGTGGGCAACACTCCCGAAAAAAGCATATCAGCCTCGTCCAGCATTTCCACAACACGCACCTGCACATTGCCGGTAACAGGCAAACCCGTTTGCGTCACAAAGCTATTAGGAGGGAATACAAACCGCGTACCACTATTGCCACGAAATGTACCACCCGTATTGGCATTTATCGTCACCTCTTTGTATTGTGGTGCCAATGATGCCATTACAGCACCAAGGTTCAGCGAGCCGGGTGGAAGCGCAATATTGGGGTCAATAGGAGACGGGCCGGGGTCATAGAGGTTGTTGCGACAGGCTGTCATAAAAAGTGTACCTGTGGCCGCCAGCAGCAATAAGGGTTTGGTCATTGGTATTATTTTTTAAGGATTAATAAAATGCCAAAAGCTTAATACAAACAATGTGCCAGGTTTCAAACAGTCTAAAAGACAGCTCACAACTCCCTCGTCAGCAGCACCAACGGTTCCAGCTCACCGGGAGGGCTTATCAAACCACTTTCCTCAAAGCCCAGCTTTTTTAGCAACCGCAGCGAGGGTTCGTTATCGGGCATGGTAATGGCCTGTACCGCTTCCAAACCTTTGTCCGAAGCAAATTGCAGTACCGAGGTAGCGGCCTCGCTGGCATAACCCTGCCCATTATACTGTGGCAAAAATGCTATACCTATATCGGCATGGGGCAGGTAGTCGCGGTGTATCAGACCACATATGCCTATTGGTTCGTTATGGTCTGCAAGCTTCACCAGCCACAAGCCATACCCACGTTCGTCATAGCTCTTCATAGGGCCTTGCATCATCCAGTTGATAGCATCCTCTGCTGTATGCACACCCCTATCACCAATATATTGCAGCCAGCCGGGGCTGTTCAGCAACTCTATTACAAACCCGGCATTGTATGCCGATAGTTCAGTTATCTCCAGCCGTGGTGTGTGCAAAACAGTCATAATACCTGCAAATATCCGCATTCCGATAACGCCGTCAACTGTAACTTTACCTGCAACCTAATCTATAAACTAATGGAACAACAAAAACTAATCATCCTAACCGGTGCCGGCATTAGTGCCGAAAGCGGCCTGCGCACCTTCCGCGACAGTGATGGCCTGTGGGAGGGCTATAACATAGCCGATGTAGCCACACCACGCGCATGGAAACGCGACGCCCAATTGGTTCAGGATTTTTACAATATGCGCCGCCGAGATGTTGTGGCCGCCCAACCCAATGCCGCACACATTGGCCTTGCAAGGCTGCAATACCATTTCGATGTACACATCATTACTCAAAACATAGACGACCTGCACGAGCGGGCAGGCTCGCAAAAAGTATTGCACCTGCATGGCGAAATAGTAAAAATGCGCAGCGAGTATAATGCAGAGACGCTCTACCCCATAGAGGGAGACATAACCATGGATATGAAAGCCCCCGATGGTGGCCGTATGCGCCCCCATGTGGTGTGGTTCGAAGAACCGGTACCGATGATAGAACTTGCCGTACCGCTAATGCAGGAGGCCGATATATTTGTACTGGTGGGTACTTCGCTGGCCGTGTACCCGGCCGCTGGTCTGGTAGATTTTGTGGCCGACCATGTGCCAAAATATGTAATGGATAAGCGTATACCCGAGGTGAAACGTTTCCGTAACGTAATACCCATAGAACAACCCGCCACCGAGGGCATCCGCACCCTATTCGAACGGCTGGGCGTTGCTTACTAACGTTACGTTGCAGAAGTTGGCCGCCATCACATAAATGTAGGCCGGTACCAACTGAAACAATATCCTGTCGGCAGAGGTGCTTAAATGCCACTCCAAATCGAGTGGCGTAAGCACATACACCATCGTAAAACCGACCACACATGTCAGCAACAGTAGCAGGTTCTTACCCGGCCACCGGCGTGTCTGGTAGCAGTATAGCAGGTATACTGCTGTGGTTACCACCAGTGGCATCAGTCCGGCAGTCACTACCCCATAATAGTGTTTACCTATCAGTTGGTAGCGGCTCATATCAGTTAGCCTTGCCAGCGATGCCCCACCCTGCCCTTTTACAAGGTCGTTGGCAGGTGCGCCCAGCTTCAGTACCACCCATGCCAGCAATGGCAGCGCAATACCAGATGCAAACCACTTATACCGCCCACCAGCAAGCAGGGTACGCACATAAAACAGTGTAAAAATTATGGCCAGCATCATGCCCTCGTTCTTCATCCAGATACAACAACCCAGCAAGGCTGCCGTAATGGCTACCAACCGATCATTGGTAGGGGCATAACGCACGCACACAAATGCTGCGAGGAACAGGAATGCTAATGGTTGGTCGGCATAAAGAGCCACAGACATATTGACAAACACACCACTAAAGGCCAGCGACAGAAACGCCAGCGAAGCCACAATCAGATTGCGCCGGTACAACGACAGAAAAATAAGCGCAGGCGCACACACCGCCACCAACATACTGAACGTGAACGGCACCACATGGTTGTAACTGCCCATAAGCCGCCACACAAATGCCACCAAAGAAGATAGAAACAACGGATAGTCGGGATGAAAAGAATCATTCAGCGCAAATAGCTGCCGCCAATAGCCCTCGCCCTGTAGGTATTTTGCCTTGTAGTCCCACAGCCACCACGCATCCCAGTGCCCATATTGTTTGGTATATATGTAGGCATTGGTCACTATCACCGCCAGCCCACCAGCAAAAACCACATAGGCACGTAACTGGTCTCGGGTACTTAGTTCGGCCTCTGGCAATACCGCTATCTTTCGCAACAGCCACCAAAGGCTTGCGCCAGCCCAGCCCGCTACCACCAATGCGGTAACTACAACAGGTACATGTGCTATCAGCGAGAAAAAGTAGAGTACACTGGTGAGCCCACACAGCAACAGCAGCCACAAAATGATTCTTATATCGCGGGGCATATCAGTGTATTAGCGCATAATAATATTCATTATCAGCATTTTGCCATATGATGTCTGCCGCCCACGTAATGCTGTCTTGTACATGCTTTTGCAGGCGCAAAGGTGCCAATATCAGGGTAGTATCGGTATGGGCCGCCGCTTGCTGATTCAGACTCACAGGTGCCATTGCATAATGAATGAAGTTATTCACCAGCTTTTCATTGCCCATATTGGTACCATCGGGCTGCACAAACGTTACAAACCGTATAGCAGCACCGGGTTTCAGGTGCTTATGTACCCCAATCAGGGCCGCTACCATGCGCGCCTCGGCCCCCGGCATGGCAAACTTTTTTTGGTACAACCATACACCAGCTACAACTGCCAGTAACATGATGCAAAAAAAAAGCAGATACTTCATAACAGCGAGACAACTGGTAAAGACGGTAAAGCCGCCCTACTTCAAACTGAAAAGACTATCTACAAACTCGGCCTTGTCAAATATTTGCAGGTCTTCCATACGCTCACCCACGCCTATATACTTCACCGGAATCTTGAATTGGTTGGCAATAGCCAGCACCACACCACCCTTGGCCGTACCATCCAGCTTGGTAATGGCAATGGCGGTTACATCGGTAGCTGCAGTAAATTGTTTGGCCTGCTCTATGGCATTTTGCCCGGTACTACCATCCAACACCAGTAGTACTTCGTGCGGTGCATCGGGCATTTTCTTGCCTATTACACGGCGTATCTTGCCCAGCTCATCCATCAGGTATGCCTTATTGTGCAAGCGGCCTGCAGTGTCTATTATTACCACATCGCTATTGCGCGCCATTGCACTCTGCACCGCATCAAATGCCACAGAACTCGGGTCGCTACCCATTTCCTTTTTTACTATAGGCACCCCTACACGCTCGCTCCAAATAGTTAGCTGGTCTACCGCAGCAGCCCTGAAAGTATCGGCAGCCCCCAACAGCACACTCTTACCATTCTTCTTGTAGTTGTGGGCCAACTTACCGATGGTAGTAGTCTTGCCTACACCATTCACACCTACCACCAGTATCACATAGGGGCTCTTGCCGGGTGGCGTATCAAAGGTTGCAAACTCGTTCGATGGTGCCGATGTCAGCATCCCTACTATCTCTTCCTGTAGTATCTCGTTTAGTTGCGCTGTGCCCAGATACTTGTCGCGGGCCACACGTTTTTCTATACGGTCTATGATGGCCACTGTGGTATCTACCCCCACATCAGCACTTACCAGCGCATCTTCTACCTGGTCCAGTACTTCCTCATCTACCTTGTCTTTTCCGGCTACAGCCTTGGCAATACGCGAGAAAAAGCCCTCCTTGGTTTTTTGCAAACCCTGGTCTAAAGCTTCCTTCTGCTCTTGCTGTTCTTTATTCCGCCTGAAAAGTTTATCGAATAAGCCCATTTCGGTTTTTATATATAACGGCGCAAAATTAGTTGAAATATGGTCTACATGTACCCACAACTACATTGTGTACGCTATTACCCTCAAATAAAACGGCGAATGCGTTACGCCTTTGCCCCAAATTGCCCCAATAAAGCCCACTATATACCAAATACCTCGTGTTGAGCAGGTATTTCCACTTCATAAAACCCCTTGCGCAGCAGGCGTTCCTTAAAGTTTTGCTGTACCTCGTACTCGCCATGTACCAGAAATATCTTCTTCACCTGCTGTGGGTCCTGGCAGGCCAGCCATTGGCTCATATCCTCATAATCGCCATGGGCACTCAGGCTGGTTATTTCATCTATCGCTGCTTTCACCACAAACTCCTTACCAAATATCTTCACAATACCCGGCTTGTGCTTTAGCCTGCCACCCAGCGACATCGGCTCACAATAGCCTGTCATCAGTATCTTGTTGCGGGCATCACTTATGTTATTGGCTATATGGTGCTTCACCCTGCCCGCTTCGGCCATGCCCGATGCCGAGATAATTACACATGGCTCATTTATGTCGTTCAAGGCAATCGAGTCCTGTACATCCTCAATATACTTCAACCCCTTAAAAGAAAACACATCATCATCCTTACGCAACAGATGCTGTACCGCCGAATTAAAACAGGCCGGATAGCGTTTTACCGTCTCTGTTATTTTTACCGATAACGGACTATCCACATAATAATTCAGCGGTGGCAGCCGGCGTTCCAGTTCCAGCCGGTTCAGCATATACAGTATTTCCTGTGTGCGGCCCAGGCTAAATGCGGGTATCACAAGCTTTCCCTTATTCTTCAAACAAGTGTCTACAATGTGGTTCAGCAACTTGTCTGTAGCTACCGATTGCAAATCGTGCAACTTGTCGCCATAAGTCGACTCAATGATAATATAATCGGCCTGAGGAAACTCCTGAGGCGAGCGCAATATCATATCCCTGTAGCGGCCTATGTCGCCACTAAAGGTGAGCCTTGTTATTATCCCATTCTCCTTTATTTTCAGGTTCACCGCAGCACTACCCAGTATATGGCCACAATCGGTATAGGTAAGCTCCACACCCTCATCCACCATGTAGGGCTCGTTGTACGGTATGGTCTCAAACAACGGAAAAACATTGGTGGCATCATCTTCGGAATACAATGGTTCAAAAAGCGGCAAACCTTCTTTTTTGCGTCTTTTATTGGCATACATCACATCGGCCTCCTGTATACGGGCCGAGTCTACCAACAGCAGCCGCGCCAGCGATGCAGTAGCAGGGGTGCAATATATTTTGCCTTTGTAGCCATCTTTTACCAGCTTGGGTAACAGGCCCACATGGTCTATGTGCGCATGAGAGATAATCACATGATTGATTTCTTCCGGAACAAACCCCCATTCTGTATTCAGCCGGGTAGTATCCTTGCCCATACCCTGAAACAAGCCACAATCCAACAATATTTTTTTGTTGGCATTGATGTGCAATAAATGCTTGGAACCCGTTACCGTGCGTGCCGCACCGTGAAATGATATCTTCATACGCGTCTGTATTAATGCTGTTGTGCTACAATGCTTAAAGATACCAAAAAGCAATTGCCATACTACTGTTGCAACACATGTGGCCACAACATGGCCCTACTTTAACAAAGCTGTGCGCTGTCGTCAGAACTGAAAGTAAATAAACTGATGCTTTTCGTACACACCACAAAACATAAGCAGCAATATACCTGCATAATAGGCCGACCACCGCAACCATGACGGACGAGATGCAAATGTTTTGGGCATGTCGTATCGGGTCGTTAACCAGTTACAGCCCTCCAGCAAGCAAATAACGGCTACCCCCGGCACCAAATAGTCATATACATTGGGCATATTCAGGAAGCCAAACTTGTGTGTACGCACTATGGTAGCAATCTCGGTAGGTATGTCGCCCACCTTACGCATCATCTTAAAAGCATCACCTACCGTATTGGCACGAAAGAAAATGCACCAAAAACTAATGTAGGAAAAAGTAATAAACTGTGCCAGCAGACTACCAAAACGCTGTGGAAACAAAGCAAAAAAGGCTTTACGTTGCTTTTGTGTCAGCACCTCAAATGCTATAGCTACACCCATCATTACCCCCCATAGAATAAACTGCCATGCCGACCCATGCCATAACCCGCTGATGAAAAAAGTAATGACAGTTGCAAGTGCCACGCCTCGCAAACCCATACGCCTGAAAGAATAAGTAAGTGGCGTATGCAAATAATCGTTGAACCATGTAGACAACGACATGTGCCAACGCTTATAAAAATCCGACACACTCTTTCCTCTGAACGGGAAATTGAAATTCTTCATCAGGTTAAAACCCATCACCCTTGCAGCACCTATTGCTATGTCAGAATATCCCGAAAAGTCGCAGTAAACCTGAAACGTAAAAAAAACAAAGCCTATTACAACATTCACACCAGATTGTTGGGCCGGGTCGTCAAATATCCGCGATGTCACCAACCCCAATCTGTCGGCAATCACCACTTTTTTTATCATGCCCCACAACATCATACGCAACCCTTCTGCTACATTTTCGTATATGAGGGTATGTTTTTCGTAAAACTGATACAGTACATTCTGTGGGCGTTCTATGGGTCCCGCTACCAATTGCGGATAAAACATAACGTAAAGTGCATATATCCCAAAATTCCGCTCGGCCTTTTGATTTTCATAATACACCTCCAGTGTATAACTCATTGCCTGAAATGTGTGAAACGACAATCCTATTGGCAACAATATGCGCAGCAACGGCAATTGAACAGTGAACCCCATCCAGTTAACCACCTGCTGTATATTATCTATAAAAAAATTATAGTACTTAAAAACTGCCAACACACCTACGTTGGCCACAAGGCTCATTATAAGCCATGGCCTCTTTTTACCCTCTGGTGCATTCTCTATCAGTATGCCGGCATAGTAGTCTATTACTATTGTACCAAACAGTATCACTATGTACAGCGGTACAAAAAACATGTAAAACACACAACTGGCCACCAGCAAATGAAACCAGCGAAACTTGTGCGGCAGCAAAAAATACAGAATAGTAACAACCGGGAAGAAAATCAGAAATTCAAATGAATTAAATAACATACGGCAATTACTGGAAGGTTGGCGGGCAAAAGTACAAACAAAGCGCATATTACACAGGCAGCACCCAAAACGAACATCCCCGGCCACTATTGTAACCGGGGATGTGTATTATTTACATTACTTTTCAGTAAGTATTGTTAGTCTGCTGGCTGGCTGGCACGCTTATACTTGTTCAACTCGTTAATGATTTTTTCATTATTACGGCGGTACTCTTGTTCATTGGGGGTACCAGCCGCCAACTCTATCGACTTTTTGGCTGCAGCCATAGCACTCTCGTTATTGCCGGCACGCTTTTCCAGTCTGGCTTTCAGATACCACATATAAAACGCCTTAGGGTTCTGCTCTATCGCTTTGTTTACGTAACCCAGTGCCACGTCTGTTTTCTGATTGGTTTCGTAGTAGTAACTGGCCGCCTGAAAATAAGGCACATTCACATTGTTGATCGCCTTATCTATATTCTCTTCTACAACCGCTTTATTATCGGCCACAACAGGCAGTACTATTTTGGTGCGCTCCCACATCATCTCTATCTTACAACTGTTCAGCGTTATGTCGGTAACCATCATCGTAAATGTCTGCACATCTTCGCCCAGCGTTATGGGCTTTACCTTGATGCGGGCAGCATCAAACTCTTTCGGAAAACCCTCTGCTGTCCAGTTGCCCGTAGCCGTGCTGAATACTATTTCCCATTTGTCCCTGCCCGGTATGGTATACATACTATACTCACCCGCCTTCAGGCGTTGGCCGGCTATCTCCATATCTTCTCCCAGCTTTATCTTGGTGGGGGCATTGGCACCAGTGCGCCATACGCGGCCATAAGGCACTACATCATCCATTATCTGTCGGCCACGCATAGAGGGGCGGCTGTAGGTAATTTCGATGTTCGATACAGAAAAATCCTGCATTATTTTGGCCGTAGGGCTCAGCGATGGTGTCTTTAATTGTGCATGTACACCCGCCGACAAAAAGAGTGACAACAGAGTTGCCGATAAAAATATCCGTTTCATGACGTGTTTTTGTTAGGGTGGCTAAAGTACGAAGATAAACCGCAACAGGGCCATAGATAAACAGAATGCGGCAATCAGTACTGCATAAAAAAGAGTTCCCGACATGCCGCGGCATGTCGGGAAAGGACTGTGCTTACTAACCCATCGTTAGTATAGCAAATGTCTGAAAAATCTTCGGCATTCCCAAATGAAACTATATTCACATAAATAATTCACCAAATACATGCAACACTTTACGCATCATCCCACTTACCCAAACCCTAGCCTGTAGCTTTTCACCTACATTGACATTGTCTTTTCAATAATGCCGTGTATATATTCGCCTGTCTTCCATATAAGTATTACCTTTGCACAACAGAAATACATTACAATTATTTTTTATTTTAATGTTTTTCTGCCCTCACAAACTGGCAAGCTTTTGAAACAGATCATACAATCGTTCAAGACGGGAGAAACCATACTGGAAGACGTTCCCGCACCGGTAGTAAAACCGGGCTATGTACTCATCAAAACCACACGTAGCCTTGTATCGCTGGGTACCGAACGCATGCTTGTAGAATTTGGCAGAGCCAACATGCTGCAAAAAGCCATGCAACAGCCCGATCGGGTGAAGCAGGTACTGGGCAAAATAAAAACAGATGGCCTTAAACCTACTCTGCAAGCAGTGTTCAACAAACTGGGGCAACCCCTGCCCCTGGGCTACTGCAATGCCGGCACCGTAATAGCTACAGGCCATGGCGTACAGGGTATAGCCGTGGGCGATCGTGTAGCCTCTAACGGCCCACATGCCGAGTTTGTTTGCGTACCTCAAAACCTTGTAGCACATGTACCCGACAATGTGAGCGACGAAGAAGCCACCTTCACCGTTATTGGCTCCATTGGTCTGCAGGGCATACGCCTGTGCGCCCCTACCCTCGGCGAAACCATTGTTGTAGTGGGACTTGGCCTTATTGGCATGATAACCGCCGAACTGCTGGTGGCTAATGGCTGCCGGGTGATTGGTATAGACCCCGATACCCGCAAAACAGACCTGGCACAGAAAAAAGGCATCATTACCATCAACCCTGGTGGCGGCACAGACCCAGTGAAGTATGTAATGGACCTTACCAACCATGTTGGGGCCGATGGGGTCATTATTACCGCTTCTGCAAAAACCGACGAAATCATCTCTCAGGCCGCACGCATGAGCCGCAAGCGTGGCCGCATTATTCTGGTTGGGGTTATCGGGCTCAACATCAGCCGGGCCGAGTTCTACGAAAAAGAACTCACCTTTCAGGTGTCATGCTCTTACGGCCCGGGCCGCTACGACGACCAGTACGAAAAAGAAGGTATCGACTATCCGCTACCCTTCGTTCGCTGGACAGAACAACGCAATTTTCAGGCCGTACTCGATATGATAAGCCGTGGCAAGCTGGAGGTTGCCTCACTCATCACCAGTCGTGTACCACTGGCCGACTATGGCAAAATATATAACGATATAGGCAACCGCGATGCCATTGCATCTATACTGCAATACCCCGAAAACAGCACCCACTCGGCCACCGTATCCGTAGCATCGGGCTCCTTTGCCCCCGGCAAGGGAGGCATGGGTATTATAGGTGCTGGCAACTTCACCGCCATGACCATGCTGCCCGCACTCAGTGCCATCAAGGCACCGCTATACTGCATAGCCAGCGCAGCAGGCGTTACCGGTACGGCCCTTGCCAAAAAATACAATATTGGCAAAAGCACTACCGACTACAAGAGTATGCTGGCCGACCCGTCAATAGACCTCATTATCATTACCACCCGCCACAACGAGCATGCACACATGGTGGCCGAAAGCTTGGCTGCCGGCAAACATGTTTTTGTAGAAAAACCACTGGCTATAGACCAATCGGGACTCGACATGGTGATGGCAGCATACAATGGGTCTAAGACACTAACCGTTGGCTTCAACCGCCGGTTCTCGCCACACAGTACTGCCATAAAGAAAGTAGTAGGCAATGCCCCTATGAATGTAATAGCCACCATGAATGCTGGAGCTATACCACCCAACGTTTGGGTTCACGACATGAATGTGGGCGGCGGTCGCATAGTAGGCGAGGCATGCCACTACATGGATCTCATTACCTACCTCACTGGTAGCCGCATTACCGCAGTATGTATGAACGCCATGGGCACCACCCCGGCCGACAATACCGATAATGCCAGCATTTTGCTGCAATATGCCAATGGCAGCACCGGCATCATCAACTATTTTGCCAACGGCTCTAAAGAGTACTCCAAGGAACGCATAGAGGTATACTCGCAGGAGCGCACCCTCATTTGCGACAACTTTCAATTGACAACTGGTTACGGAACTAAGGGTTTCTCTAAACTGAAAACCAATACCGACAAGGGCCACCATGCACAGTTTTCACTACTTACCGATAGGGTAAAGAATGGAGGCGATGCACTCATATCCTTCGATGAAATAATCAATACCACACGCGCAGGCCTTGCCGCTATAGAAAGCCTGAAAACGCGCCAGTGGGTACACATCTGATAACATCGCAACCAAACAAAAAAACTTCGGTAATACCACATAGAGTAAGCATATGCTGATAGATATCATAGCAGGAGCAAGGCCCAACTTCATCAAAATAGCACCGGTAATAGACGCCATAGAAGCACAGCAACGTGCCGGCGCAGACATACAATATCGGCTGGTACACACAGGCCAACACTACGACAAGAAGATGAGTCACGACTTCTTCGAGCAACTGGGCATACCTGCTCCACATCACAATCTGGAGGCAGGCTCTGGCACACAGGCCGAGCAAACCGGCAAGATAATGGTAGGTTACGAAAAATTGCTGATGGAACAACCCTGCGACCTCTGCATTGTAGTGGGCGATGTTACCTCTACCATGGCATGCTCTATTGCCGCAAAAAAAATGAACAACATTAAAGTGGCCCATATAGAAGGCGGCATACGCAGCGGCGACTGGACAATGCCCGAAGAAATAAACCGCCTGGTTACCGATGCTATCAGCGATTATTTCTTTACCACTTCTGCTACTGCCAACGAAAATCTGAAAAAATCGGGCATCTCCGATGAGCGCATATTCTTTGTGGGCAATACCATGATTGATACGTTGATGAAACAAATGCCACGCCTTACCCAGCCACCCATATGGGCTTCGGCAGGGTTGCAGCCGCAGCAATACCTCATCATGACACTGCACCGCCCGGCCAATGTAGACAGCAGCGACAAACTGGCCGAACTGATAGCCGAGGTGGTAAAAGCTTCAAAGGGCATGCCTATTGTATTTCCGGTACACCCGCGCACGGCACGCATGCTCGATGCGGCAGGTATCTCTGCACCCAACCT
>JAGKWS010000178.1 GCA_021151685.1 Chitinophagaceae bacterium | reverse complement strand
TTATTTTGCCATCATCACTTACTTCACACGCTCTACGTAGTTACCTGTTTTAGTATCTATTTTTATCAGCTCATCTGTTTCTACAAACAGTGGCACCATCACGGTAGCTCCGGTTTCTACAGTAGCAGCCTTCATGGCACGTGTTGCAGTATCTCCCTTCACACCTGGTTCCGAATAGGTAATGCGCAGGTTCACATGTGGTGGCAATTCCACGCCCATAGGCATTTCTGTTTCGGTGTTTACAACCACAAAACACTCTTGTCCGTCTTTAAACAATTCAGGACGGTCTATCATGTTTTCCCCTACAATAATTTGCTCAAATGTATTGTTGTCCATCAGGTTAAAACCTGAATCATCTTTATACAAGAACTGATAATTGCGACGCTCTACACGTACTGGAAAAATGTTATCGCCAGAGTTCCACGTGTGCTCTATACTACGATTATTGTCAACGCCCTTCAACTTTGCCCAAACCTTTGCGGCGGCACGCGCCGTCTTGTTCTGACCAAACTCTACTACCGAATAAAGGTTATTATCAAGTTTAATGATCAACCCATTGCGCATGTCTGCTGTTGTAGCCATGTAATTCTGTTTTTAATATTGGAATGCAAATGTAATGATAATAGCCAAATAGAGAAATCTGCAAAACAACGACTTCAATAATTCCTGATACTCTTGTATCAATATTTTACTGTGTATGCATATCTGCGCCCAATCAGTGCAATGATATTAGCTGGCTCCGACAACTCCGTAGCTTGTTTTCTAATCTATTTCGTTGCTTTATGTTTACTTTGTACCATCGAGTAGTTTGAGGAATGGCAAAAACAACGTCAGATGGTTTGCGGGCATGGTTTGGCATGAGGCGAGAGCTAAGTGTAGGGTTTTACCTTGCCGATTTTTTTTTCAGACGCTTGCTACGGCAAAATTCTGGCACCACGTGGGCCATTCACCATACCAGTACCATCCATAGCCCCGAAAAAATAACAAGGGGTATCAATGTATATCCCGGCGATTCGCCCGGCGTATACATTAATGCAGCCAATGGCATCATACTGGGCAACTACACAAACATAGGCCCCAATGTAGGCCTAATATCCTCCAATCACGATTTTATTAATAACGACCTACATACCCCAGCCCCTCCCATAATATTGGGCAGCTTTTGTTGGCTGGGTATGGGCGCAATAGTGCTTCCCGGTGTTTCCTTAGGCAACTTTACTATAGTAGGTGCCGGTGCAGTAGTTACCAAAAGCTTCGAGGAAGGATATTGTATATTAGCCGGCAATCCTGCCCGTATCATAAAAACACTGAACCGAGAAGAGTGCAATGCCTTTGCCAAGAATAAATAACATCTTTGTCAGCAACTCGGTTCTGATTTTTATTAGCCGTTTTTTTCCGGCTATGGCCAATCTGTTGGTCACAATCTGGTTTTCCCGAATGTTGCCTCAAGAAGATTTCGGTCGGTATCAGTACTTCTGGATTCAACTGAACATACTATACCCACTCGCTTGCTTCGGTATTCATCAGTTATTGGTTACCTACAGCAAGGGCAAAATTGCCAACATTCTCAGTCGCATCAAACGAAAATATTACATACTTTTTTTGTGTTGGATGTTTGGCCTTAGCGCATTATTCGCATGGCTGCAGTCGCAGTATGGTGTTACTTCCTTCACTACTGCATTTTTGTTTCTGCTCACATTCTCTATCAATGTCATCACCGAGTCGCTTTTAATAGTCTTCCGCCGGTTTGGTGTTTTGTGTATTACGGGCTTTATATATGCATTGGCTTATAGTGGTGTACACCGTATGGTAGCAGTAGGGCAATTGCCTATTCAAAGTATTTTTTCATTGTTACTTATAATGAATATGTTACGCATGTTCGTATACAGCATGTCGGTTCTGTCCGAGGTAAAGAAAGACCGCGAAGGCTACGAAGATGAAAACATCGACGAGCGGCAAACCGTATCTTTATGGCTGCACCTTGGTGTTTACGATGCATCCCAAATGCTCTTTGGCTGGGTCGATAAGTTTGTTATTGCCTTGGTCCTCAGTGCATCTATGTCTGCCGTTTATTACAACGGGGCACAAAACATACCATTTTTACCATTGTTGCTCAGTGCCGCTGGCAGTGCAGTACTCATGCAAAAATACATACCCGCCATACCTGTTTTTGCCGTATCTATCCTTGTACTGCCCGCGCGTGCCTATTCTTTTACTACAGTGCTACAGCGTATGCACCGTGGAGACATCATAAATATTGGTGCCATAGCCGATCTTATTCTTGCTTGTGCCCTCATGTACCCTTTATATACATGGTTCCGGTTACCCGGTGTGGCCTTGGCTTTTGTTATCACCACATACCTTCAGGCCGCTTTCTATGTCATATACACGGCCCGTTTGCTACAGGCGCCGGTCCTTAGTTTATTGCCATTAGGCAACTGGTTATGGAAGATGCTGTTGTTTTTTATCATATTTTCCGGCCTGCATCAAATGAGTAGCGTATACTTTACAGGCCGTTTCACCCTAATTTTGGGTGGTTTACTTACTTTGGTACTTATTGCGGTATCGTTGTGGGCAGAATATTACCGGCACAAACATTATGGCACAGGGGCAAAAGCAAAAATCAAAGAATATAGATAATACTGGCTTCGGTGCCAATAGTGCTGTAGAAGGTGGCCGCTTGGTAAATGCCGATGGTAGCATTAACCTGAAAAAGGTAGGTATGCCATTCTGGCAAAGAATATCGGTATACCATTCACTGCTACGCATGAAAGCAGGCCGTTTCTTTTTGTCTATCATGTTGTTTTACACCGCTATCAATGTATTCTTTGCTTCGGTATACTACCTTATAGGGGTACAGCATCTTTCTGGCATAGACACTTCCAAGTCAACTTTTGAAGAAATTACCGCAGCGTTTTTCTTTAGTTCTCAAACACTTACCACTGTGGGCTATGGCCATGTAGCCCCCAATGGGTTACTTACCAACATCGTTGCCTCTACCGAATCTTTGCTGGGCATACTGGCATTTGCAGTGGTTACCGGTCTCATATATGGTCGGTTTTCCAGACCCAAGGCCTACCTCCTTTTTAGCAACAACATGCTTATTGCCCCCTATAAAGAGGGCCGCGCGCTCATGATACGTATTGCCACCTACAAGAACAATCACCTTACCGATGTAGATGCACAACTTACCGTGGCGCTGCACCTCAAAGATGATAATGGCCAACACATCACCCGCTTCTATCCGCTGCCGTTAGAAATATCAAAGCTGTCATCATTGGCTCTCAGTTGGACGTTGGTACATGCCATCTCCGAAGATAGCCCGCTTGCAAGTTATACCGAAGATGATTTTGCCAATAACAAAATAGAAGTTCTGGTATACTTGCGTGCATTCGACGATCATTTTTCCAACACCGTACAGCAACGCACTTCCTATACGCACCATCAATTGGTATACGGTGCCCGGTTCTTGCCTATGTTCGGGCAGTCGTCCGATGGCTCTTTCACCGTTTTGTCGCTCGATAAGATAAATGCACACCAAAAAGTAGCATAGCAACAGTTGGCTACAATATAATTTTTGCTACCCACACCCCTACAACAGCAACGCAGGCCATATGGCCTGCGTTGCTGTTGTTATATTGTACCCCTTGCCTGGTTACGTCATGTACTCAATTAATGTTGCACCAGCTAAGGTCAATGGAATATTAGTTTATCTCACCAACCATGTCGGCAGGGTTCACCCAATTGTCAAAATCTTCGGCCGATACATAGCCAAGATCTATAGCCGTTTGCTTCAGGGTTTTGCCCTGTTTGTGTGCCGTCTGGGCTATTTCTGCTGCTTTGTAGTAGCCTATTTTGGTATTCAGAGATGTTACCAGCATCAACGAATTGTTTACATGCTTGCGTATATTGTCTTCCAGCGGTGCCAGCCCCACAGCACACTTATCGTTGAAAGATACACAACCTTCTCCTATCAACCTTGCACTGTGCAGGAAGTTGTAAATCATCACTGGTTTGAACACATTCAGCTCAAAGTGGCCATTACTACCACCAATGCTTATGGTTACATCGTTGCCCATCACCTGTGCTGCTATCATGGTCAACGCTTCGCACTGTGTTGGGTTCACTTTACCCGGCATGATAGACGAACCCGGCTCATTGTCTGGTATAAACAATTCGCCAATGCCCGAACGAGGACCCGAACTCAGCATCCGTATGTCGTTAGCTATTTTCATCAGGCTCACGGCTACAGTCTTCAGGGCACCATGTGCCTCTACAATAGCATCGTGCGCCGCAAGGCTTTCAAATTTGTTTTCGGCAGTTACAAATGGCAAACCGGTAAGTGTTGCAATGTTTTCTGCCACTTTCACCGCATAGCCCTTTGGTGTATTAATGCCAGTGCCTACAGCCGTACCACCCAGTGCCAGCTCGCTCAGGTGAGCAAGGCTGTTGTTGATGGCGCGCAAACCATGGTCCAGTTGAGACACATAGCCACTCAACTCCTGTCCCACAGTCAGTGGGGTAGCATCCATAAAGTGTGTACGGCCAATTTTTACCACATGCATATACTCCTTAGACTTTGCAGCCAGTGTATCGCGCAGTTTTGTTATGCCGGGTATGGTTACATCCACCAGCATCTTGTAGGCCGCTATGTGCATGGCCGTAGGGAACGTATCGTTCGACGATTGCGACTTGTTTACGTCATCATTAGGATGCACAAACTTGTCTTTGTCGGTCAGTAGTCCACCTTGCTTCACATGCGCCCGGTAGGCTATCACCTCGTTCACATTCATATTACTCTGCGTGCCAGAGCCGGTTTGCCACACTACCAGCGGAAACTCATCGTCCAGTTTGCCTTCCAGTATTTCATCACATACGGTGCCTATCAGGTCGCTTTTTTCCCTCGGCAGCACACCCAGCTCGCAGTTAGTTATTGCCGCAGCTTTTTTCAGGTAGGCAAATGCTTTGATGATTTCTTTAGGCATCTTATTGATGTCCTGCGCTATCTTAAAGTTTTCTATAGAGCGTTGTGTTTGTGCTCCGTAATACGCATTAATGGGCACTTTTACCTCGCCCATGGTGTCTTTCTCAATTCTGAATTCCATGATTGTGTTATGAGTTAAAATGAAACGGACTTAATTTAGTGAAGATGGCGAAATAAAATATATAAATTTTAATGATTATATTTCTTTTGTGCTTAGCGCGGAATCCGCGAATGATAAATCATTTAAGGCCTTCCGCAA
>JAGKWS010000027.1 GCA_021151685.1 Chitinophagaceae bacterium | reverse complement strand
GATGACGATATATAACCGTTGGGGCCAGCCTGTGTACGAGACGAGCAAGATAGATGGACAGGGCTGGGATGGTGCGCTGAATGCGATGCCACAGCCGGCAGGTGTGTACATTTATGTGATAGATGCGACCTTCAAAGATGGCCATGTAGAGCAACAGAAGGGTAATGTGACTATTATGCGATAGTTGTGATGAAAGAAAATGGGAAGCGGAAACTGGCAACGGTTTCCGCTTTTTTTCTAAGAGCCGGTTAAGGTGTATTCATTGCGTTTTTATGGTAGTTTTTGGCTGCAACTTCGTTGTACTATTTGCTAAAGGAATGGTTATGGCAGCAAAATGAGCCTCGTTTTGCTCAAAAACAACTTTCATTATTAACACAAGCAATATATCTGATACAGGTTCTAATATTTATCCACATTATTGATAATTCTTTATACCTGGCATGGATGTTGTGAAACTGGAGTAGTGGGATGTGGATAACTTGGAAAATTCTTTTTTTTCATGTGAACAATATTCAATAATTTTATTCGCAGTGATAATTATTGCTTAACCCCCTCCGACCACACATCGTAGTTAGCAAACGTAAGTATCAGAACTATGGGGAAAATATATCGTAAACTCCTATTGACGGTGGCAATGCTTGTCACCTCTCTATCGCTTTTTGCCAACCACTTGGTGGGTATGGATTTGTTTTACACGCATGTTACGGGCAACACCTATCAAATTACGCTGATAGCCTATGCAGATTGTGGTTCGGCGAGTAGTACGTCGGCTTTTGCTGCGTTATCTACAAATACACCAACAATACATATATACGATGGTGGGTCTTTTGTAAGTTCTGTTAATTTGGCTATCAATGTGCCAACAGGTGGGTTAGAGATAACTCCGGTTTGTCCTTCATTTTTGTCGTTGACACAATGTACTGACCCTACCTTTGTTACACCTGGTATAAAAAAGTTTGTCTATACGGGTCTCTATACTTTGCCTTATGCGTCTTCGGTGTGGCGGTTCATATTTACGGGTAGTATGGGTTCTGGTGCGTTGGCTGGCAGGGCTTTATCTATTACTAATATATCTACTGTGCCTGTGTCGTACATACAGTTGGTAGATACGCTGAACAATTTGTCGGCACCCAACTCTAATGTGTCGATGACCAATATACCAACACCGTTTTATTGTAATGGTACAAGCAGTAATTACAACCCCGGTGCGGTAGACCCTAATGGAGATGCATTGCGTTTTTCGCTGGTAAATGGTGCGAATGGCACTACTTCTACTGTGCCGGGTGGTGGTGTTACCTACCTGGCTCCATATACCGGAAGCAGTCCGCTGGATGTTAGTGCTTTATCTTTTGACAATACAACAGGGCAGATAACATTTACCCCTGCATCGCTGCAACGGTCGCTGGTGGTGTATAATATCAGGGAGTTCAGGGGAGGGACGTTTGTGGGGTCCTGCCAGCGTGAGATGACTTTTTTGGTGCAACCTTGTACCAACACGCCACCTAATGGTAATTTTTCCAGTGCGTCGGCGGGTGTTATAACCGACAATACCCATATGGAGATATGCCAGAATTCTGGTCCGTTCACGCTTAATATTGCGCCGTTTCAGGCAGTTACCACCAACAACATATATGTATCTACTTCTGGCTTGCCTGCAGGGTTGACATTTACCACTACGGGGAATGGTACACCAACGCCTACCTGTGTTATTTCGTGGACTTCGACAGGTGTTGCTCCCGGTTCGTATACGTTTTATGTAACGTATAGCGACAATAACTGTCCGCTATCGGGTACACAAACCATTGCCTATACCATTACTATATTACCACAGCCTACTATTACACAGACTTTGCTTTCTGCGGCTACTTGTTTGCGTAAGGCTGCCATATCTATTGCGCCCGGTGGTGGTGGGTCTCCGTGGATTATTAAAGTATCGCGCGGGGCATCTCCATTCGACACCATCCAGACTTTTTCGTTTGTAACGGGTAGTTTTACAGATAGTCTTTTACCGGGTTCATATACAATTACAGCCTTCTCTTCTTCGGCAGGTTGCCGGGCATCGGTACCAGTTACCATTGCAACACCATCTTTCCCTACGCCATCGGTAGCGTTGACCAATCCCAGTTTTTGTGGTAATAACGATGGGGTTATAAAGCTATCGGGCTTGTGGGCTGGTACTGTTGACACGGTACGTTTTAACAGGAACGGGGTAGCACAACCGCCTCAGGTGCATACTGTAGCGGCTGATGGAACTATTACCATAACGGGCTTGATTGCTGGTTCCTACACGAACATTGTGGTTAAGTATGGCAACTGTTCCAGCCCTGCTATAGGGCCATTTGGCCTTGTGAACCCGCCGTTTACCATGAGGGCACTGAGCAAGGTAGATCCTACTTTTTGTGGTTCTTGTGCGGGCACGGTAACATTGTACGGACTGCGCCCCGGACAGATAGATACCATAACTTATTGGAAGGATGGGGTGTTGCAGCCAGCTATATCGCAACTGATAGGGCCGGATAGTACTGTGGTGATAACCGGCTTGTGTGCAGGCACCTATACTAACTTTGTGGCACGCACTGCGGGTAGTTGCGTATCGAATGCATTGGGACCGGTGGTACTGGCTGCGCCGCCATTTACTGCCCGTGCAGTAACGTTTACCAACCCACCTTATTGTGGTTTTTGTACTGGTACTATGACCATATGGGGCTTGCGCCCCGGCCAGACGGATACGGTTTATTATTGGAAGGATGGTATACCACAGGCCCCTGTGGTGCGTACTATAGGTACCGATAGCACTGCTACCATTACGGGGCTTTGCGTGGGTACCTACAGCAACATAGTAGTGAGAACAGCCGGTGTTTGTGTGTCTAACACTCTTGGACCCATAACGCTAACAGTGCCGCCGTTTACGGCACGTGCCATTACGTTTGTGAACCCTCCATACTGTGGTATTTGTACGGGTTCTATAACAATCTACGGCTTGTACCCAGGACAAACCGATACTATACGCTACACAAAGGATGGGGTACTACAACCGGCGGTTGTGCGTACCATAGGTGCAGACAGTACTGCGGTGCTATCGGGTTTGTGTGCAGGTGTGTATGACAATATAGTAGTGCGCACTGCTGGTGTGTGTGTGTCTAACACGCTGGGCCCGGCTAACCTTACAGTGCCCGCATTTACAATGAGGGCGAGCAATCATACCAATCCGGACTTTTGCGGTATCTGCAATGGGGTTATCAGGTTGTATGGTTTGTATCCTGGTCAGACAGATTCGGTATACTTTCGCAAGGACGGTGTAATGCAACCACCTCGTGTGCAACTGATAGGTGCAGATAGCATATTTACAATTTCGGGGCTTTGTGCGGGTAATTATACCGATATAGTAGTGCGCACGGCAGGTGTATGTGTGTCGAACACACTGGGGCCAGAGCTGCTGACGGTGCCACCATTTACAATGTCTTACCTGACGTACACTAACCCTCCTTATTGTGGCATATGTACTGGTACTATAAAGGTGCATGGTTTGTATCCCGGCCAGACAGATACCATTATATATAAGAAGGATGGTGTAACGCAGCCGCCATTTGTGGCTGTAGTAGCTGGCGATAGTACGGTAACTATAACAGGCTTGTGTGCGGGCGTATATGACGAGTTTGTGGCCCGTACTGGTGGCGTATGTGTCTCGAACATGCTGGGGCCGGTAACACTGACGGTGCCACCGTTTACGATGCGGGCACTTGCGTTTGTGAACCCTCCGTATTGTGGTATATGTACCGGTAAGATAAAGCTTTATGGGTTGTATCCCGGACAAACGGATTCGATTTACTTTACTAAGGATGGGATGATGCAACCACCTGTAGTGAGAACTGTGGCTGCTGACAGCACGATAGAGATAACTGGGTTGTGCGCAGGATTGTACGATAACATTGTGGCCCGTACGGGTGGCGTATGTGTGTCGAATACATTGGGCCCGGCCAACCTGACGGTACCGCCATTTACAATGCGGGCTGTAGCGGCACTGAACCCAACCAAGTGTGGCTACTGCGATGGTGAGGTGCGGCTGTATGGACTGTACCCCGGCCAGATAGATACCATTTATTACAATAAAGATGGGGTGCCGCAAACGCCTGTAGTTTTCAATATAGGGCCCGATAGCACAGTGCGTATAACAGACTTGTGCCAGGGAACTTACAATAATTTTGTAGCCCGTACCGGTGGGGTTTGTGTCTCTAATATGCTGGGGCCTGTAACATTGGTGCATCCGCCTATTATTCCCGACTTCAGCTTTAGCATAGCGAAGGATTGCGGTGCAGACACAGTTGCATTCCTGAACCTTTCGGCACCGGCGGCAGACCTGACCTATGTGTGGACATTTGGTGATGGGGATTCATCGACAACGACCAACCCAACGCATATATATACTATGCCAGCCATTTACAAGACGACATTGCACATTACCAATGGGCGTTGCCTGGATAGCATAAAGAGGGATGTGCCTATTACGAATATAGTAAAGGCCTCATTTACCGCATTGCCAGATAGCTTTGTGTGTACCAGTGTACCGGTAGCATTTACCAACACCTCGCTTGGGTTTAATATGAGTTATGTGTGGGCGTGGGGCGATGGTACGGGTAGCACTCAAAAAGATGACAACCACGCATGGAACCGTACCGGTACCTATAAGGTGATGATGGCCGTAACGAACGATGTGCCCTGCTTTGATACAGCGTATACATACATAACGGTAGACTCGCTGAGTGGAGCCTATATAGCACTGACAGATTCGGTGCTGTGTGGCGGCAAGACGATAACGTTTACTGCAGATTATGCAAAATCGGGCAATGAGGGTATACTGTGGACATTTGGTGATGGGAGCAGTGTAGCCAATGTGAACCCTGTGATACACGGCTACAACAATACTGGCCAGATGACGGTGCGCCTTGATGCCTTCTATCGTGCTTGCCCAGATACCTTTGCAACGCACAAGATATGGGTGATAGACCCGCCACAGGTTTACCTTGGTGGCGATGCGGCCATATGCCCCGGAAGCAACCCGATAACACTGGGTGATAAAGACCTTACGAATATACCGGGTGCCCGCTGGTTGTGGAGCACCGGTGCCCGCACAAGTGATATAAATGTAGTGACACCAGGCAACTATTGGGTGCGCGTAACGGTGGGCGGATGTACTGCAACAGACTCTATAACTGTGAAGCAGGACTGCTACATAGATGTGCCGAATGCCTTTACCCCCAATGGGGATGGTGTGAATGACTACTTCTTACCGCGTCCGCTGCTTGCTAAAGGGTTGACATCGTTTACGATGAGTGTATATAACCGTTGGGGGCAGTTGATATTTGAAACGGACAAGATAGAAGGACGTGGATGGGATGGCCGGTATAACGGAGCACCACAGCCTGAAGGGGTGTATGTGTTTATGATAGATGCCAAGTTTAAGGATGGCCAGATAGAAAAGAGACAGGGTAATGTAACGCTGTTGCGATAAGCAACCATATTGCCCACAGATAGTATAAAAGCGCAAACGCTACCCGAAAGAGTAGCGTTTGCGCTTTATGTGTGTAATCAATACTGTATTGTTTTGTCGTTCATATTATGCGTGGTTGGGGTAGAGGGGGAATGCCCTCATGAATTCATTCACCTCGCCGCGTACCGCTGCGGTTACAGCTTCGTCGTCTGGGGTCATTAGTACACGGTCGAGCCAGTTGACAACTTGTGCCATGTCTTTTTCTGTAAGGCCACGGGTAGTAATAGCGGGTACGCCCACACGGATACCCGATGTGATAAACGGAGATTTATCATCGAAAGGAACCATGTTTTTATTGATGGTGATGTCGGCCTTTACAAGCGCATTTTCGGCTTTTTTTCCGCTGATGTTTTTGTTGCGCAGGTCTATGAGCAGCAGGTGATTGTCTGTGCCTCCCGATACTATGTTGTAACCTTTTTCGTTGAATGCGGTTGCCATAGCTTGTGCATTGTTTACAACTTGCTGTGCATAGGTGGCAAATTCGGGTTGCAGTATTTCGTGAAATGCCACTGCCTTGGCTGCAATAACATGCTCTAACGGCCCCCCCTGTGTGCCGGGGAATACCGCAAGATCTATAAGTTGGCTCATCATGCGTATCTCGCCTTTAGGGCCGGTAATGCCGAATGGGTTTTCGAAGTCGGTCTTCATGAGAATGAGACCACCGCGTGGGCCACGAAGTGTTTTGTGTGTGGTAGTGGTAACAAAGTGACAATGGTGGAAAGGACTGGCCAGCAAACCTTTTGCAATGAGGCCGGCAGGGTGAGAAATATCGGCCATCACCAATGCACCAACACTATCGGCAATGGCACGGATGCGGGCATAGTCCCAATCGCGGCTGTAGGCCGATGCACCACAGATAATGAGTTTGGGTTTGTGGGCGGTGGCTTGTTGTGCCATCATGTCGTAGTCTACAAGACCTGTGTCTTTGTGTACACCGTAGTGTACTGCATTGTATAGTTTGCCCGAGAAATTGACAGGAGAGCCGTGTGTAAGGTGGCCACCCATACTAAGGTCGAGACCCAAAATGGTATCGCCGGGCTGTAATATGGCCAGCATGAGTGCCGCATTGGCTTGTGCGCCGCTATGTGGCTGCACATTGGCATAGGCTACGCCAAACATTTCTTTGGCACGGTCTATGGCCAATTGTTCGCTTTTGTCTACCACTTCGCAGCCACCGTAGTAACGCTTGCCGGGATACCCTTCGGCATATTTATTGGTCATTACGCTACCCATGGCACGCATTACCTGCATGCTGGTGAAATTTTCTGATGCTATCAATTCCAATCCGTGCCTCTGACGTTCCAGTTCTTCTTGTATGAGTGCTGTAATTAGTGTATCTGGTTGCATGTTGTGCTATGTTTGAACGGTGCAAAGGTCGTAACTAAGAATGAGAAAAGTGTGTTACAGTTTTCTGGTATGCGGTAAACTATTTGTTTTGTGGCATAGGCGAGGCGGTGTGGTGTAAAAGCTACTGCCCGCTGATGGGCGGGCAGTAGCAGGTGCAATGCATTTATGGTGGTGGCGATATTAGTGGCCTCTGTGGTGTTTTAGCACACCGCCTGCAGCTTCTTTGATGGTGTTGGTGAAGATGAAAGCCTTGGGGTCGAGGCTGTGTACTACATTTTTGAGACGGCGAACCTCGAGCCGGGTAACGATGGTGAATACAATATCGCAATCGTGATGTACATCGAAGCTGTCTTTCATATACCCGCGTTCGCCTTTATAGATGGTAATACCCTTGCCCATAGACATTACCAGTTGCTCTTTTATTTCATTGCTCTTGCCAGATATAATGGTGACCCCTGTATATTCTTCCAAACCTTCTATTACATAACTGATGGTACGCGATGCGGCAAAGTAGGTGAGCATAGAGTATAAAACGGTCTCGAACCCGAGTTTTACCCCGGCAATGAGGAAGATTATGACGTTGAGCCCCAAAATGATTTCGCTGATGGTGAAGCTGCTACGCTTGAGGGTGTATAGTGCCAGCACCTCTATACCATCTATAGCGCAGCCACCACGCATAGCAAGCCCTATACCTGTGCCCAGAAAGAAGCCACCGAATATGGATACAAGCAATTTGTCGGAAGTGATGATGGGGTAGGGGAAGTACTGGAGGTAGAGGCCGAGGGCAATGATGCACGCCAGCATTTTGAGGGTAAATGTTTTGTTGACAAGGAAGCCACCTGCGATGATGAATGGTATATTGAGCAATATGATGACTATGGCAATGTTGTAGTGATAAACCTCGTGCAAGAGGAGCGACATGCCAGTAACACCCCCATCGAGAAAGTGATTGGGTATGAGGAAGCTGCGGAGGGCGAAGCCTGCTATAAGGGTACCCAATAATGTATAAATAACGTCTTTAACCGCGCGCGGCAGCGAACTGACAGATTTCATCCGGTAAACTTATTTTGTTATTTTGGATCGTACAAGGTTGAGGTGTTCTTCTTTTTTTGCTTTGCGGAGTTTGATGGCAGATTGGGTGAAGTAGTGATGATTTTCGAGAAAGCGTACTTGCAAAATGTTCCAGTCGTTTTCGGTTTGCAGCAAGCCATACATGCAGAGCTCGTCGTAGAGATTGTTGCCTATGGTGAAGAAGTCGTCGCGGCCCAGATAGTCGAGGTCGGCATCGCAAATTATTTCTTCCAGCAGGTTGTGCGGGGTTTGTGGTATGCGTGTGGCCATTATCATGCCGCAGATGCGTTCTATTTGCGATAGTGAATAGCCGTATGCGGGCAGGTGAAGGCGGGCAATGTCGCAACCAATTTGTTCGTGTTCTTTTTGCTGAACAAGAAACCCGGCATCGTGAAACAATACAGCAGTAAGTAGTAGTATGGTGTCTTCGTGGCTCACATTTTCCATAGCGGCCAGTTGCGTGGCTGCTGCATATACATCTTTGATGTGTGCCAAACTATGGTATGTGAGGTTGCGGGGCAGTTCTGCCTCAAGCTTGGCCAGTATGAATTTTTTTACTTGTTCAAACTGCATGGTGGCAAGTTGTTGAAAACGAGACTAAGAGCCGGTTTAAGATTTATTCATTGCCCTTTTTATGGATGTTTTGGTTGCAATATGTGCCTCGTTTTGCTCAAAAACAACTTTTATAAAAAACACAAGCAATAAAATCTTAAACAGGCTCTAAAAGTAGGCAATTATTATTTGTAGTGGTAATGAGTACCTATAAAATACATGTTATAGTATCTTTTGTGATTGGCAAGGCAGGCTATGCCTGAGGTATGGGGTATTTGGCTGTGTTTACCCGGAGCCAGTTGAACCCGGCTGCACACAACAGCCCTGTAACACCAATACACCACCATAGTGTGGTGTAGCCCCAGTGCTGTGCCACCTGCCCGCCTGTGTAAGGGCCAATAACCTGTGCCACAGACCATGCTGCTGTATAGAGCCCTGCATACTGGCCACGATTGTGGTTGTTGGTGCGGCTGGTCCAGAATGTGTTCATGAAGGGCATAGACATCATTTCGCCGGCGGTAACGATGAGGGTGGCCGTAATGGCTAATGCCATACCGCCGGGTAGTACATTGAGTACCATAAACGAGGAGGCACATAAGATAACACCAGCTACAATAAAGCGCATGTAATTGTTTTTTTGCTCGAGTGTGTATATCAAGGGCATTTCTATAATGGCTATGAGTATGCCATTGAGGGCCATGGTATAGCCTATCTGGTAGGGTTGTAGTTTGAAAACTTCTTTGAAAAAGACAGGTTGTGTGGCAAATAGCTGAAAGAAACAAATGCCAAACAATACGGTAACACCGGTAAAGACCATGTATGGTGTGTCTTGCCATGCGGTGTTGCTGCGGGTATTTTTCTCAACTGTTTTTCTGGTGGGGGTGGCACTATTGCGTTGTGGTGCCAATACTATAAGGAGCAGTATGGCTGCACCAATGTTGGTGAAACCATCTATCCAGAATAGTAAATTGTAGTTGTAACTGGCTATGAAACCGCCAAGTGCGCCGCCAAAGGCCCAGCCGAGGTTGACAGACAGCCGATTGAGTGAGTAGCAGCGGGTACGATTGGCCTCGTTGCTATAGTGTGCCACAGCGGTGGCATTGGCCGGGCGAAAACTCTCGTTGAGCGCGGCCAGCGCAAAGGTGCAGATGCATATGGCCGGGTAGGTGTGCAACTGTCCCAGTACCAGAAACATGGCACCCCCACACAGCAATGCTACCAACTGTACGTTGTAAAAGCCAAACTTGTCGGTAAGCTTGCCACCCAGTATGCCACCACAAACGGCACCAATACCGAAGATAGCCATCACCAGGGAAGCCTTGGCAATAGTGCAGCCAAGGGAGGTGGTGAGGTAGAGTGTCATAAAGGGGACTACCATAGTACCACTACGGTTGATGAGCATGACCAAGGACAGCCACCACATGGCAGGCGACAGGCCGCTGTAGGCGTTGCGGTATAGAGCTGTTATTTTTTTCATATTATGAAGGGTATAGTAATTGACAAAAACGTGCTGTGAAAGAGCAGGGTGCAAAGTTAAGAGCCTGTACAAATTTTTTATTGCGTTTCTACTATGTATGTTTTGGCTGCAACACTGTTACAGTCAAAAGATAAGAAGAGCTATTGTTGAAAAGTGTGCCTCGCTTCGCTCAAAAGCAACATTCAGAATAAACACAAGCAATATATCTTAAACAGGCTCTAAGCCGGGTTATCTTTGTACCCTTCACGGTGGCAACAGAAGTGTACTGTGTATGCGTTATGAAAATTGCAATAATAGGTGCCGGTGCTGCGGGTTGTTTTGCGGCTGCCAATATAAGACAGGAGGCAGGGACGGAGGTGGTGGTGTATGAGAAAACAAGCAAGGTCCTGCAAAAAGTAAAGGTATCGGGTGGGGGGCGATGCAATGTAACGCATCAGTGCTTTGATATACCTGTGCTGGTAGACCGGTATCCGCGAGGCAAACAATTGCTGCGCCGAACGCTGCACCGGTTTGGGCCGGAACAAACAATAGATTGGTTTGCAACACGAGGGGTAACGCTGAAGGCCGAAGAAGATGGCAGAATGTTTCCTGTTACCGATGACTCGCAGACCATAATAGACTGCCTGTGGAAGGAGATGATGCGCAGAGGGGTAGTGGTTCAGTTTAATAAGGCGGTAACGGCCATTGTACCTACGCCTGAAGGGGTACACCCATTCAGCATTTCTTTTGCCGATGGCAGCACTGCCCATGCCGATAAGGTGCTGATAACAACAGGTGGATACCCCAAGGCCGACCAGTATAACTGGCTAATGGCGTTGGGGCATAATATAGTGGTGCCTGTGCCATCGCTATTTACGTTTAATGTGCCGAAACATCCTATATCGGCACTGATGGGGCTGAGTGTGCCCGAGGCGGCTGTAAAGGTGGCAGGCAGCAAGGCGGTGCAAACAGGGCCTGTATTGATAACCCATTGGGGCTTTAGTGGTCCGGCTATTTTGCGCACATCAGCTATAGCAGCCCGCGAGCTGGCCGCATGCAATTACCGCTTCAGGGTGGTTATTAACTGGTTGGGCAAAGCAACTACCGAAGATTTTATGGAAGTGGTGAATGGTATGCGACTATCGAATGGTACTGCATTTGTAGTAAACAAGAATCCGTTTGCTATTCCTCGTCGTTTGTGGGAGTATATGATGCCACGGTGTGCCATAACACCAACCACCCGCTGGGCCGACCTGCCTGCTGCTGCCCGTAACAAGCTGGCAGAACACCTGCTGCGCGATACGTATGATGTGGCTGGTAAAACAACCTTTAAGGAAGAATTTGTAACCAGCGGTGGTATTAACATTGCCGAGATAGATGCGCAAACTATGCAGAGCCGGAAGCTGCCGGGACTGTTTTTTGCAGGTGAAATAATAGATGTGGATGGCATAACGGGTGGGTACAACTTTCAGCATGCATGGAGTAGTGGCTGGGTGGCTGCACAGGCTATGCAAGGATAGGGTTTGATAATGGTTGGTGTACAGCACATCTTCACTTACATTTGATAGAATATAAAGACAATAGAATATGATTATCTACAACGTAACCGTAAAGGTAGAGAACGAAATAGCCGATGAGTGGGCACAGTGGATGCTGCAGGAGCATATGCCCGATTTGATGACTACGGGGCTCTTTGCCGAATACCGTTTGTGTCGCTTATTGGAACAGGACGAAACAGACGGCATTACTTTTTCGGCACAGTATACCTGCCAAAGTATGGCCGAGTATAACCAGTATATAGATGTGCATGCACAAACCATGCGCGACAAAGCATTTGCCCGTTTTGGAGGGCGTTTTGTTGCGTTCAGATCGGTAATGGAAGTGCTGTAATGTGTTGTTTTTGTTAACAAAATATTTGTTATTGTTTTGTTGAGGTGGTTGACGTGCGGGAACAACATTACAGACAAAAAAAAGTGTTTTGTTGTTTGGAAGTGTAGTAAAGGTGAGTATATTTGTCTATCCACAAATTTATTTCACGACAAAAAATCAAACAGTTATGAACAAAGCTGAGTTAATAGATAAGCTTGCAAAAGATGCAGGCATAACAAAAAGCCAGGCAAATGATGCGCTTGACTCATTTACAAACGCTGTGGTTACAACGCTGAAAAAAGGAGAACGTGTTACATTGGTGGGCTTTGGGACATTCTCGGTATCTGAGCGTTCAGCCCGTAACGGTCGTAACCCGCAGACGGGTGCCGTTATAAAAATAAAGGCGCGCAAAGTGCCAAAGTTCAAGGCAGGTAAAGAATTCGCAACCAAAATCAGTAGCAAAAAATAATACTTTTACATTATTTGTAATAAAAATGGTGGACTGTGAAGTCCACCATTTTTATTGTGTATATGTACAGGCTTACGGGCCTTTGCATGAATGACATAGGTATCAGCTCATCATTTTTTCGAGCCGGGCAAAACATGTTTGTGCGGGCAAGCCCTGCCATAATATGTCGTAGATTACTGATGCCATGGGAATAGCAATTTGGTATTGTGCCGATATGGCCTGCATGCCACGCGATGCATAGTAGCCTTCGGCAACCATGTTCATTTCCAGTGTGGCTGCTTTTACCGAGTAGCCCTTGCCTATCATGGCACCAAAGGTGCGGTTGCGGCTGTGTAGCGAGTAGCAGGTAACGAGCAGATCGCCGAGGTAGGCACTGGTATGAAAATCGGGATGTTCGTCGGATGGGTGAACTTTTTCGAAATGATTTTGGAGGAAGCCATACATCTCGCGGTAGCAATTGGTAGCGTACACGCTGAGGAAGTTATCTCCATAATCGAGCGAGTGGGCAATGCCGGCCCCAATGGCATATATATTCTTGAGTACGGCGGCAAACTGCGCCCCCCAGATATCGTGATTGTGCGTGGTATTGATGTAGCTGTTTCTGAATGCCTGTGCCACATTGCCGGTAAGCCCATCGTTAAGGCCGGAAAATGTGAGGTAAGATAGCCGTTCGTACGCTACTTCCTCGGCATGGCAGGGGCCGGTAATGGCTACATACTGTTGCAGTGGCATGCCAAATGTTTCGGTCATGTAGTCGTTCAGCAGCAGGTTGGCATTGGGCAGTATTCCCTTGATGGCAGAAATTACTTTTTTCGTTTTCCAGACCTCGGCAGGTATCTGGTCTATAACCCCCTGTGCATAGGCCGATGGTACCGCCACTATCAGCGTATCGCATATGGCCATCATACCGGCAAGGTCTTTGGTGGGAATGATAGTACCGGGGAGGAACCGTACCGAGGTGAGGTAGTGCGGATTGTGATGGCGGGTGCTGAGTGATAGTATCGCCTCATCGTTACGTACCCACCAGTATAGCTGATGCCCGTTGTCGGTAAGTATCTTGGCCAGAGCCGTGCCCCAACTGCCGTTACCTATGATTCCTATTTGTCCTATGGTGTCGCTCAAGATGTTATGGAAATTCTAAAGGGTCAAAAGTACTGTTTTTGCTGTATTTTGTAGCCCGTGAGGTTAAAGCATCTGTTTTTAGTAGTTGGTATACTGATGGGCATGGCCGGCACCATGCTGTTTTTTGCTGCCTGTACCAACAGGCAAGATGAGAAAAAAAAGATTTTGCAAACGTTTGGCGACTATCGCCGGTTTACCGCTTTGCGGCAGGGAAGCAAGGCGGTGCAGTGTATAGATGCTGCATCGGTACAGTATTACAGCGATTTGCTACCTATAATATTGTATGCCGATAGTGCCACTGTGCGCAACCTGAGTTATGATAAGGGTATCATAGTTTTTGCCGTGCGCCACACTATGCCAGCTACCGAAGTGCGAGGGCTGACTGGTACTACCCTTTTTGAAAAATTGGTGAAAATGGGGCTGGTGAACAGCGACCAGGAGGAATGGCAGAAGCGGTATCACCTTTCAGTAAGTATGAAGGATGATGAACATGCCGAGGTGGAGTTTCTGGATACAGCAGGCAAGGCCGGGGTAGCATTTGGTTTTGTGAAGGAGCATGACTTGTGGAAGCTGAATATACCATCGGGGTTGCGGTATATGCCTGCCGATGTGTGGGCTATGCTGGAGGAACAAGCGGGGCTGACGCGTACCGATTTGGTGGCTGCGTTGGTAGAGAGCCTGACGGGTGTGCCGGCTTCGCCGGCTATATGGCAACCTATGATGCCAAGGCCATAGCATTGTGGTTTTTTGTAGATTTTTTATTTGCTTAACACACGTCTTGTTACTACTTTAGCGCACTTCAATTGACACATGAAAAAGGATAAAGTTCTTGTAATTGGTGCCGGTGGTCAGATCGGCGTTGAACTCGTTGCTGCGTTGCGCGTTTCTTATGGGGCAGACAACGTTATTGCTTCGGATATACGTGAGGAAGCGCACCCGATGCTGAAAGACCGTGGCCCGTATGTGGTACTGGATGCTATGAATGGTACCGCTATACGCGAACTGATAGTAAAAGAAGGAATAACACAGGTGTACCTGCTGGCGGCACTGCTATCGGCAACGGGCGAAAAGAACCCGAAGATGGCGTGGGACATCAATATGCAGAGCCTGCTGCAACTGTTGGATATAGCTGTGCAAGAGAAAGTAGCCAAGATATACTGGCCCAGCTCTATAGCGGTGTTTGGCCCTACCACACCACGCGATAATACGCCACAACAAACTATTGTGGAGCCACGTACGGTATATGGTGTGAGCAAGTATGCCGGCGAGCTATGGTGCCAGTACTACCACCAACGTTGGGGACTGGATGTGCGGAGTATACGCTATCCGGGGCTCATCAGTTGGAAATCGGCACCGGGTGGTGGCACTACCGACTATGCGGTAGAGATATACCACGAAGCCCTGAGTAAGGGTAGCTACAATTGCTTCCTGTCTGAAAATACGTATCTGCCCATGATGTATATGGATGATGCGATACGCGGTACTATAGAGCTGATGGAAGCACCTGCCGAAAAAATGCTGACGCGCATGGCGTATAATCTATCGGCCATGAGTTTTTCGCCAAAGGAAATAGCCGATGCAATAAGGGTACACATTCCGGAATTCAACATCAGCTATGCGCCCGACTTCAGGCAGGCAATAGCGGATGGGTGGCCCAAGAGCATAGACGACAGCACGGCCCGGGAGCATTGGGGCTGGAAACACGAATTTGACCTGGCGAGGATGACAGCAGATATGCTGAAGAACCTGAGTAAGAAATAGTACGGATGTGATTCCATATAGTACTGCCGCTACCATATTTTTGATGGTAGCGGCAGTACGCTTTTGGTAACTACACGAAGTTGTTTTTTGATATGTTATTATTTGTACTTACCTTTGCATCACAAAATACCCATATAGGGTCTGAAATTTCGAAAATGCGTCAACTGATATCATACCGCCCATGCAACAAGGTAGCCCATAAACGGGTTGCGGTATGCTATATGCCTTTCTGTTAGCAACGCAACCCCTGCCTGCCTACTATTTTTTTTGTATTTTTTTTTATTACCAATTACATTTTACAGCTATGACAGCTGCTGATAAATATTATTTGAAAGCAAGGGATTGTTATCCCTACGAAATAGAGGACGCTCTGGTAGCGTTGGAGTATGGCCTGTCGGTAGACGAGACACATGCACCATTGCTGACACTGCAAGCAGAGATTTACTATAAAACACTGAGCCGGTTTGATGCTGCAGCAGAGTGCTTGTCTTGGGCCATTTATTATGACCCCGGTTATGTAGAAGCCTGGTACCTGTTTATTGAATTGCAACTAATAACAGGCGACCTGAAAAAGGCCGAAAGCCTGATAGGGAAGGCAATGGTTGTGCGTGGCATTAACAAGGGGCGTGTATGGCATGCCGAGGCATTGCTGCTGGAAAAACAGCAGCAATACGAGCAGGCACTTGCCCGTATAAAGGAGGCCATAAGCTGGACAACACTGGACGATGAAACAGAGATGTATGGCAAAGAAAAGGCGCGCATCAAAAAGAAACTGAAAAAAACAAAGCCCAAGGAAGTAAAAACTGCTGCACCAGCACAGTTGCCCACCGCAACAGTGCCTGCCGATAAGCCATTGGCCGTGTAACAGCAACCAAGAGGTAATATAACAACGGTGCCACATCTTGCAAGATGTGGCACCGTTGTTATACATTGTATAGAAGACACAGCGCGTTACTGCGCCATCCAGAATTTGCGTAGAAGCCATTCGGCCACGGCCAGTAGTAGTATGACTACAAAATACCATTTACGGTCTATGAGGGGGACGGTTTCGGTATGGGTGGTGATAACCGGTTTGATGTTGTTGTTGGCTATTATACTGTCGTACAGGGTTGCTATTTGTGTGGCGGGCACAAAAACGCCCTTATGTTTCTGTGCCAGTTGGTACATAATGGCATAGTCGGCTCGGGTAGCCATCAGCTCTAACGGTACACTTTCTACCACAAACGAGCCTGATGCCGTCAGTTCTTTCCCATTCATAGTAGTTTTGGCAATGTAGGTATAGCGGCCACCTGCACGAATGCCGGTGTTGAGGTTGTAACCGGTGCCAGACCGCTCCATGGTGTACTCGTCTTTATGGCCGGCACTGTCTGTAATGGCAATAGTTACATCGGCTGTGTTTACCTGCTCGCGGTTGGCATTCAGCAACCATGCGTTGAGCGATACGGGTTCCTGATCGCTCCATATTTGCCGGGGAAGTGTGACACCAAAGGGTTTTTCTTTGTTATTGGTACAGAGGAATGCTACTGTCTGGCGTATGCATTCGTCTATTACCTCGTGTCCATCGGTATTTTTATACTCGTATAGCCGCCAACGCCAAAGTCCCTCGCCAGCCAGTATGGCTGTGGGTAGGGTGGTGTATTGCAGCATCCATGTGGGCATGGTGCCAGCGGGTGTGCGCATGGTAAATAGTACATTGGCCCCCGGCCCACCTATTATATTGCCTACACTTACGGAGAGTGGGGGGAGTTTGTCGGTTACGGTCTGTATTTTTTGTGGTAGGGTAAACGCATTGAATGCAGTATGCAGCGACATGGGGGCTTCTCGAATGCCAGCACCAGCTATACCGGCACGCGTCAAGGTTTTGAGGCTGTTAACGGCAGTGATGTCGGTAGATTGGGTGAGTATGAGCCAGAATGGTTTGCCTGCATTGGCTATCTGTGTTTCTACACGGTTGCGGCCCGATGGCAATCCGTGCAATATGATTGCATCATAGTTGGCGAGTGAAGACGGGAAGTCGCTGGCATCGCACACAGTAACCTCGTAGGTGCCCGATGTGCTGAGTGCCTCGCGAAGAGCCTTAACATCGGGGTGGGGTGCGGCCGATGCGATAAGGATATGCTTGTGCTCATCGGTAACATCAACAAAAATGTCTCGTTTGTTGTTGGTGAGGTTAGATTCATTACCTGCATCGGGCAGTTGCAGCACATAGTGGTGTAGGCCTGCTTTGGTGGCCTTTATGGCGAATGATATAGTACGGTCGAAGCGGTCGCCATTGATGGGCAGTACGGCAGACCCAACAGTTTCTGAGCCTTCGTTGAGTATTGCAGACCCGCTGTAGCCGCGGCACAACTCGGCCACAACATCGGCTTTTATTTCGAAGACGGTATTGAGTGCGGCTGTTTTATTGGCATAGGTTCGGGCAATGCGCAGGTCTTTTTCGCGCGTGCTATCGCCAAAGGCAATAGTGTATACGGGGCCGGCAAAGCTACTGTTGCGTAGCACCGGGTTCTCGCCCTGATTGAAAAGCCCATCGGAGGCTATCAGTATAGCACCGCCATTGTCGGGGCCGTAGTATTCTTCGGCCTCGCCAAGTGCATTGGCTATGTTGGTAACCGGGCGGTTATAAGTGTAGGTGCTGTCTTCGCGCAGTTGTGCCCCAAAACCGCGCGTTACCACCCGGAACTTGTCGGACAGTTTGTTTATGAGCCCCTGCAGCGCACCGCGGTAGGCAGCAGAGTCTTTGCCCAGTGCCACGCTGGCCGATTGTGAATTGTCGTTGAGGACGAAAAGTATAGGTTTTTCGGTCTGGTAACGATTGATGACGACATCGGGCATAAGTAACAGCAACATGGCTGCGAACAACACCAACCCGCGCAGCAGCGCGGTGAGCCAGGGGCGGGGTACCGCCCTGCGTTTGTCGGCCTTGTATACCCAATAAGCACCACCCGTAGCGAGGGCTATGGCCAGTACCCAGTAAGCTATTTGCATAGAGGCAGCAAGCTAACTAAAAAATCAAAATACTGTACAGTATGAACGATTTTAACTTTTTTGATACCGAACTTTGCTCGTTGGATTACCTAATTTCACACGCATGCTCAGAAGTCTGTTTTTATCACTTTGCCTATCGGTGTCGGCTGTTACTACTTTTGCCCAATCTGACCTTTTTGGCCCGTCTGAAAACCGGAATGTGCGGCACGGTGTGTTGCTGAACATAAATGGTGGGTACGATGTGCCGGCGGGGGACATGGGTAAACGATTTGACAACTCGTGGCGGTTGGGGCCTGCTGTAATGTACAAAACCAAGAGCAATTGGTTGATGGGGGGGCGATTCGATTTTATAATGGGGCGAAATGTGAATGAAGATTCGCTGATGGTGAATATCAGGGACAAGTATGAAACCGGCAAGCGCAATCTGTATGAATTTATCAACAACAGCGACCAGCGTATAGGTGTGCCCGTGTATGAACGTGGGTATGCGGTGGGGCTAACGTTGGGTAAGATTTTTTCGCATTCTAAGGACCACCCCGATAATGGATTTGTGGAGATGACCACGGTGGGGTTTATGCAGCATAAAATTAATATTTATGATAAAGACCGCACTGTAGAGCCCCTGAATGGTGGGCTAAAAAAGGGTTATGACCGCCTGACAAATGGCTTGTATGTGGGGCAGTATGTGGGGTATGTATACTTTGCGCAGAATAAGTTGGTGAACTTTTCGCTGGGTATAGATTGTATGGTGGGGTTTACCCGTGGGCGCAGAGATTATTTGTATGATGTGATGCGGCCCGACAATGCCAACCGTTTGGATGTGCTTATTGGCATCAGGGGCGGGTGGTATTTGCCCATCTTCAGCCGTAAATCGGAAGATCTGGTGTTTGAATAGTGGTTGTTGTTAATTATATTCTTTTGGGGGCGTAGTCATTCTTCGCCCCCTTTTTCTTTGTCTTCTTTGGGAGTGTTGCTCTCTTTGTCGGGCTTTTTTTCGTCTTTTTTGTCTGTGTCTTTTTTGTTGGCTTCTTTCTTCTTTTTACGTTCTTTCTTTTCTTGTTTGGCGGCTTCTTTTTGTTTCTTTTTTTCCTCGGCGGCGGCCAGTTTGTCCATTAGTTTTTCATCCAGCCTGCCAGATAGTTTTTGGTCTATTATTTCGTCCAGCTTTTCTATTTTGTATTCGGGGGCACCTGTTTGCCGTAGCAAAACATCATATCCGTTGTCATCTGCGTTCATCCATGTGCCGGTAAAGGTTTTGCCATTTTGCGTCAGTTCCATGGTACCCACCCCTTCTTCGTCTTCAATAATCCATTTACCATCCTTGCTACGCGATATTTCGAGACGCAGGTAGCGTTTGTGTTCGCCCAGTTGGTAGAGGCCATCGTATTGTTGTGGTTTGCCGGGCAACTGTTTCATGAAGCGTATGTATAGTACAAGGGGTATTTCATTATCAAGCGTGCCCTCGAAGTAGCGACGCTCAATAACCTCTCTGCGTTTGTTTTTATTTTCTTCTTCTTCGGCTGTTTTCAATTTTTGTTGTGCTTCCTCGGTACTGTCGGCACGTGCGGCTACGGCGGCAGCACTGGTGTCTATCAGTATGGTATCGGGATGCTCGGCCAGCCATGCAAAGAAGGAGCGTTCCTGCTGTTCTTTTCTCAGGAATTCGTCGGTGGTTTTTGCTCTTAAAACGTTCAGTACCTGCCCGCCAAAGAAGTTGCCCTTAATTTTTTGTATTTCTGCCACTCTGATGCAGAATGTGACCCTGTTGAAACCATCATTGACAAACATGAAACCTTCGAACCGCTCGGGGGCTACCTGCTCGTAGCCACGAAGGGTACTGGTAGGCTCGGACAGGTGAAGTTCGTACCGGGCCATGACGGCATTGCTCCAGCTAAGGCCGGAATCTTCGCCCTTGGCCAGAACATGGGCATAGTTGCCAATGATACTGTGGTTGTACAAAGGGTCGAATTCTACCAATATCTGGGGATGTTCCCGTAACCTATCCAAGGCCTTTTGTACCTCAGGTGTTTTGTTGGTATGGTGTAGCACCATACTCCACAACGTATCGAATGTGGGAAACAGGGCAAAGAAACTACCGGTGTCCTTGGTTTGCAAGGTAGAGAGGAGCTTGTGCATCATTTGCCCCTCGGTTTTGGGCCATACGGGTTGCCGGTGTTTCCACCGTTGTGCATGGGTGGTGCTGGCTGCCAACAGCAACAGTGCACACAGCAAATATGTCCTTATTTTCCCCATTGGGCTCGTCTGGCTTATGTTGCAAGATAAGCCAAACCTGTATATAGTAGCCCATGGCGGTAGTATAGGCCGGCAATACCATACGAATGTGCTGGTGTATGATGTTTGTCATTCGTCGGAATGACGGATGTTATGTAATTGGCCATATGGTGTACTGTATTTTTGACACTATAAACAGGAACAATATGAAAAAGCTCATAGGCAAAGTAGCGATAGTAACGGGTGCGGCTGGTGGTATAGGCGAAGCCACTGCACGACTGTTTTTGCAGGAGGGGGCCAAGGTAGTGGCTACCGATTTGCAATATGACAAACTGAATGGCTGGGTAAGTGAGCTGGCTAAAGAAGGATTGCCAATTGTGGCCTGTGAACACAACACTGCCTTGCAGGAGTCGTGGGTGGCTGTGGTGAATACTGCGCTGACAGCCTATGGTGCTGTACATATATTGGTGAACAATGCAGGTATATACCCGGCGGGTGCTACGCTGATAAATACAACATTGCAGCAATGGGAGCATGTGATGGCTGTGAACCTGACCGGACCATTTTTGGGGGCACAATTGTGTGTGCAACAGATGGTAGCTGCCGGTGGTGGTGCCATTGTCAATATATCGTCTATTGCGGGTATGGTGGGTGGTAATGGGCCTGCCTATTCGGCATCGAAGGGTGGGCTGCGGCTGCTGACGAAGGATATGGCGGTGGAGCTGGCACCACATGGTATACGGGTAAACTCCATTCATCCCGGTGGTGTGTTGACCCCTATGACTGAGGGGTTGGTCAATATGCCATCGGCCGATGAGATATTGAAGAATATGTGCCCCATGCAGCGTATAGGTAAGCCCGAAGAAATAGCCGCCGGTGCGCTGTACCTTGCATCTGATGCATCGAGTTATGTGACAGGTACTGAGCTGGTAATAGATGGTGGGATGATAACCCGCTGATAGTTTGGCATAAAGACGGCGGCAGTGTATCTTTGAAAGTGAAAAAGAATACCTATGAAGTACCTGTCATTGATGACGATATGCTTGCTGCCATGGTGTGCGAAAGCACGTATTACGGTAGCACCTGCCGGAGGTGTGGCGTGGTCTACTTTGCAAAAGCAGTTGCCGAAAGGCTCGGCCGGTGTGAGTACATGGCGTGCAGGTGTGCGTTTCGAGAAACGCTTAACACAGCATTTGTACCTGCAACCTTCTGTTTCTTATACCAGATATGGCTATAGTACTTTATATTCCGGTGCTACTGTCGATTATTTTACCCGTGCAGCAGACTTGCCTGTAATGCTTTTGTACAAAACCGGCCTGCCCTGCCAGCCACGATTTGTGCTTGGGGGTGGTGTGCTACTGGTACAACAGTTTGGTTCTTTTGCAAAAGCGGAAGGTAGGTCGCCTGTAGAGGTGCCGAGCCCAAGGCGTTCAGGATTGGGGCGTGGGTATGCTCTGACTGCCGGCTTTGAAATGCCTTCGGGTATCACCATCAATACTTCTTACCATATGGCAAGGCTGGGCTACATTATGGTGCCGGGAGCGTATAATTATCGTCAGATAAATTTGACGCTGGGGTACATTGTGAACAAAGTATCGCGTAAGAAATAGTTACAGATAGAAGTCTTGCATCAGATGGCTGAAATGGTGGGTGTACTGTCCGGCTTCATCTTTTATGGTAAGCAGGGAGGCTGCTGATGCCATGGTTGGTTGCTTGCCCAGTATGGCTACCACGCGTTTTACAGGTGCGTGCAGATGATGGCGCACATGGAGCAGTTGTGTTTTATAAAGGCCATTTTGGCGGGCAATAGGTTGCCAGCGAGCATATTCTATAGCAGGTAGTAGCAGTGAGCAATAACCGTCAGCACATAGCATAGTTGCCATCTTTTGCAATAGTTTATCTATGGTTAGTGATACATTGTGCCGGGCCAGGCTTTTGTTATGCTGATTGTTCTTCAGACTATCGGTAAAGAAAGGCGGGTTGCAGACAATAAGATCATAAGGCGTTTCCGGGGTATGTTCCAGAATGTTGCCATGTATTACCTCTATGCGCTGATGCCACGGGCTGTTTTGAGCATTGATGGCTGCTTGTGCGGCAGCCGGTTCGTCTATTTCTATTGCAGAGATGTGTGCAGTGGGGCAGCGTTGTGCCAGCATGAGGGATAGCAGGCCGGTGCCGGTTCCAACATCTAAAATGCGCTGCGTACCTTGCACAACGGGTGTCCATGCGCCTTGTATACAGGCATCTGTAGTCACTTTCATAGCGCAGTGGTCCTGCTCTATGGTAAAATGACGAAAACGGAACCATGTATTGCTCATTACCACTTAGCCCTTGCTGCGGGTACTACGCTCATATCGGCAAATGAGCCCTGCAGGTATTTATAATAACCGGTAACCCCTATCATGGCTGCATTGTCGGTACAGTACTCAAACTTCGGTATGTATACTGTCCATCCGTATTTGTCGCCGGCTTCTTTTAATGCCTTGCGCAGGCCACTGTTGGCCGATACGCCACCTGCTATGCCAATGTGCGTTATGCCCCGGTCTTGCGCTGCTTTTTTTAGCTTGGTCATCAGTGTTTTGATGATGGTGTGCTGTACCGATGCACAGATGTCGGCCATGTTTTTCTCTGCAAAATCGGGGTCTTCTTTGCGGCGTGCTTGCAAGAAGTAGAGCACCGATGTTTTGATGCCGCTGAAACTAAAGGTATAATCTTTCATTTCGTTGGCCGGGAATTTGAATTTTTCAGGATTGCCCTGTGCGGCATACTTGTCTATAAGCGGTCCACCGGGATAGGGGAGCCCCAGCATTTTGGCCACTTTGTCAAAAGCTTCGCCTGCTGCATCGTCCATAGTTTCCCCCAGTACTTCCATATCCAGATGGTTATGGCACACCACTATTTGTGTATGGCCGCCCGATACCGTAAGACACATGAACGGAAAAGCCGGCTGCTCGTCTATAAAATGTGCCAGCACATGCGCTTGCATGTGGTGTACGGCAATTAGCGGTATGTTGCGCGCCTGTGCAAACGACTTGGCAAAACAAGACCCTACAAGCAGCGAGCCTATAAGCCCCGGTGCTTGTGTAAAGGCAACAGCAGTAATGTCGGCAGGTGTCATGCCGGCATCTTTCATAGCTGCATCCACAACGGGTACTATGTTCTCTACATGCGCCCGCGAGGCCATCTCGGGCACTACACCGCCATAGCGTTCGTGTATCTTTTGGGTAGCAATGTGGTTGCTGAGTACCTTGCCGTTTTGCACTATTGCGGCACTGGTTTCATCGCAAGACGACTCTATTGCCAGTATGTTTACATTTTTACTTTCCATGACCACTAATGGTGGCAAAAATAGCTGAATTAGGTAAAGCCACGAACAATATCTGACTCAAGTATCCTATACCTTTATATCCTTTACCGTTATCTGAGTATGCGCATCTGTTTAGGGAACAATCCGCAGATATTGGTTTCCCGGCTGCACAAGCTGATGGCCACCCCCATGCACCATGTTGATGTGGCAAGGCTAAGGCATGTATCATCGTTTATACCGGTGTTTGCAGAAACAGGTAGTTTACCGTTTATATCACCAATCGATACGTATTCGGTATTTCCGCCGCGCATCATGCGGCATCTTACGCAATGGGCCTACGAAAACAGACTTATGCAGTTGGGCGATACCATTGTGCAGCAAATATGGCTGCCGCCAGTAGCGGGCGGGCTGGTTTCTATTATTTGCGGGGTGCGTATTACCGATATCTTCCGCCAACAAGATAGGGTAGGTTTTTCTTATACTACCCTGGCAGGGCATGTAGAGTTGGGAATATCTACATTCTCATATGAAGGGGTGGGCAAGGATGCAAAATTTAAGATAGATACATTGTCGAGACCGGCACTACCGGGCGGCAAGCTATTGGCCCCGTTGTTTGCCAATCCCTATCAGGCATGGTGTACCCGGCAAGCATTGGCACATGTGCGTGCGCAACTTGCAGCCACATAACAAAAAACGCCGGCGTTGTGGCCGGCGTGCGCATTTGGGGTTTACAGGTACTATATGGTGTTGTTACCAGTTGGTGGGTTTACAGAAGTGTGTGTGTACAGAGATTTTAGTGAGTGTGGCCGGGTGTGGCAAGATGCATGCGGGGGGCTGCATCCTGCGGCTTCATAGCCAGATTGAGCGACATGGCTATTACAAAAAATACGCTCTCCGTCATGAGCCATTGGGTGCCAAATGCGCCCAGACTACCCTCTACCATAATGGTGAGTATGCGGGACAATGCATAGAAACCCCAAAGCATAGACAAGAATTGCAGACCACGCTTTACGTCTTTTATAGCCATGTATACAATGGTAATAAACAGCGTGAGCCCCACACCACCATATACGCCGCGTATAGAGCTATAGGCGTCGGTATTGTTCAACTCTACCCGAACGAGGTCCATTACTTTTTGCGGATTGCCAAATGCCATCATACTTACCGATAACATACTGAGTGCCGAGAGACCCATGAATATCCTTGCCAATACAAGGATTGTCTTTTGTTTTTTCATAACTGTTACGTTTGTTTTGATGACACAAATGTCACTACACTACGATGGCCTATTCTTGGTAAAAACCATCATTTTGGGCCATGCGTTAAAAAAGTACCAAATATGCAATGCGGGAATATTATGAGGTGCCGGTTCGCTAACTTCGTCTCATAAACAAGTCTCTGCAACATGTCAATTGTGCAGGGGAATCCCCACCACATGTCACATATCCTCATTACCGGCGGTACCGGAATCCTTGGCCGTGCGCTCTCTGCACAGCTTGCTCAAAATGGAATTTTGCATACCATTACCAGTCGCACCAACCGGGCTCAGATTTCGAATTGGGTGCCCTCCGATCTCGTAAAGAATACCGGAGTAAGAGAGGCTGTAAGCGAAAACAAAATCATTTTTCATCTGGCATCAGATTTGAAGAATGACGAACAGATTGCACGAAACCTTGTAGCCGCAATAGAACCGGCAAGCAACGTACACCTCATTTACATGTCTATAGTGGGGGTAGATAAAGTGCCTTTTGCCTATTACAAAAAGAAGTTTGCAGCAGAACAAGCTATTAAAACGTCTGGTATACCGTTTACTATACTGAGGGCCACACAGTTTCACGAGTTCATTCATCAGATAATATCTACTTTTTTGGCTGGCCTCATTGGGTTTCTGCCCAAGAATATAGTTTCGCAGCCTATAGAGCTCAAGGTGGTGGCGCAAGAACTGATAAGGCTATCAAGGTTGCAACCGGCAGGTATCACTTACGAGATAGGCGGCAAAGAGGTGCTGACCCTGCACCAAATGGCCAGAATATGGACATTGCAATCAGGCAAACGTCGTCTGATACTGAATCTGCCCATTTTGGGAGAATTGGGACGCACCTTTGCCAACGGTAGTCTCACAACGTCCAACGTAAGTCTGCAAAGTGCTACATGGTTGCAATGGTTACAGAAAAAATATCCATCTAAATAGGTCAGAGATGGGTATTGCTCGCAATCATGCTATGTAAAGAGGGCTGCCAGGCACCCTCATTTTTCCTGATTATGTAGGTCGGTTTTCCGTTTTTCGTAAAGCGCAGGGTATAGATGCCCGGTACTTTTGCCGTCATATAAACTAAACTCGATTCAATTTATGTATATGATGAGCAAAAAACTGGTGCTCTCACTGGTGTGTGTGTCGCTTTCTGCAAGCCCTGTATTGCTGAGTAGCTGTGGTAAAAAGAAAGGCTGTACCGATGCAACGGCAACCAATTATGACGCAGATGCGGGTAAGGATGACGGAAGTTGCCAATATGGCGACAAAAACGCTGCACTAAAGCAAGAGATAAAAGCGAATTATGCGGCCATAGTTTTTGCGACATACGAAGACGCTTACAATGAAGCTGTTAAACTTCAAACAGCTATTGAATCTTTTTTGGCCAGTCCTTCTGCTGCTGGTTTAGACGCTTGCAGGGCGGCTTGGAAAAGTGCTCGCGAGCCGTACGGGCAAACGGAAGCTTTTAGGTTTTCGGGTGGCCCCATAGATGCCGAAAATGGACCGGAAGGTATGCTGAATGCATGGCCGCTCGATGAAAATTACATCGATTATGTAGGAACCGATCCTGTTTCTGGCATCATCAACAACAGTACTGTCTATCCTGCCATCACACAAGATCTCATTAAGTCATTGAATGAAAATGGAGGAGAGGCCAATATCTCGGCCGGATACCATGCTATAGAATTTTTGTTGTGGGGGCAAGACAATGCCAATGTGGGGTTGAAGACCCCCGGCAACAGACCGTATACCGATTATGTGACCACTGGTGGCACTGCCGCCAATCAGACGCGCCGTGCACAATACCTTCGTGTAGTAACAGAGATACTGATTGCCGACTTGCAAACGGTTAAGGATGCATGGGATCCGTCGAAATCTGGCAACTATCGCGCTACGTTCATGGCTCTTGCCAGCGATAAGGCACTGCAAAATATCTTGACGGGTATTGGCACCCTCAGCAAATCAGAATTGGCTGGCGAACGCATTTTTGTGGCTTTAGACAATCAGGATCAGGAGGATGAACACTCATGTTTCAGTGACAATACCCACCGCGATATCATTACCAATGCAATGGGTATACGCAATGTATATACGGGCGCATACACAAGAGTTAATGGTAGTGTTGTTAGCGGTAAGTCTGTCAATGACCTGATAACTGTTGTAAATGCTACACTTGCCGCAGAGATGAATACATTGTCCGATAATAGTATTTCCGCTGTCAATGCCATACCCGTACCATTCGATTTCGCACTAACGCAAGAGTCGGTAAGCGGTAGTGGGCCCATCATGACGTCGGTAACTACCCTACGGGCGCAAGGCGACAAAATAGCCGCTATGGCCACCGCTTTGGGGATAACTATCAATACAGAATTGCCATAAACAGATAGTGTCCATATTCCCGGTATGGTTACGTACCTGTCCGGCAGCAATCAGAGGTTTTGTCCTCTGGTTGCTTTTTTCGTAAAAGTACTCTTGCTCAAGATGAAAAAAGTTATTGTTGCTATTGGTGTGTTTGCAGGGTTTTATGCTTGCAGAAAAGATACGGTTCCGCCACTTCGGCCCGATGTGGGTGAGGAATATTCGGGAGGGGCACAAAACACAGTGTTCGATGTGTCTACGAATGCTTTCTCAATGGTATCTCCCGGCCTTAACAGTGCCGATCAGTTATTGTTTTTTGTAGGTAATTCATTTTTCAAACAAAACTGGGTTACAGCACCGTCGTCTACCCTTGCGCGCGATGGTCTTGGCCCTACGCTCAATGCCCGGTCTTGTGCGGCTTGTCACCTCAAGGATGGAAGGGGGGCACCTCCTGCTACTCTCGGCGAGGTGTCTACAGGGCTGCTTATCAGGTTAAGTATACCCGGTACAGACCCGCATGGAGGCCCCAATCCTGTTCCCAATTATGGCGACCAGCTAAACGATCAGGCAATACCCAATGTAACGCCAGAGGGGCAAATTGCCATTGCTTACACCACTTTGTTCGGGCAGTTCGATAATGGAGATGAGTACTCGCTGCAATCACCTGCCTATTCTGTAGCTAATCCGGGTTACGGTGCCTTACCTGCCGGCACTATGATGTCGCCAAGGGTAGGACAACAGGTTATAGGATTGGGCCTGCTGGAGGCCATAGACGAATACCAGATATTGGCGCATGCCGATGAAACGGATGCCAACAATGACGGCATTTCGGGCCGCCCCAATTATGTGTGGGATATTGCCGCCGGAAGGACAAGATTGGGGCGTTTTGGTTGGAAGGCCAATCAACCCTCATTGTTACAACAGTCGGCCGGGGCGTTTTTGGGCGATATTGGCATCACCTCCTATTTGTTCCCTGCACAAAACTGCACGGGAATCCAAACTGGCTGCCAAAATGCACCTGATGGCGGATCGCCTGAAATATCAGACGAAGATTTGCACAAAATGGTAGTATATATCAGCAATCTGGCAGTACCTGCACGTCGCGATGTCAGTAGCCAAACTGTCCTGCAGGGAAAGGCACTGTTCACCAGAATAGGCTGTGCCGCTTGTCATATACCAAGCTATATAACCGGCAGGCATGCTGCATTCTCCAATCTTTCCGGGCAAACTATATGGCCGTATACCGACATGTTGCTGCACGACATGGGCGAGGCTTTGGCCGATAATCGCCCCGATTTTCTGGCTTCGGGAACCGAATGGCGTACACCTCCATTATGGGGTATAGGGCTCATTCACACCGTAAACGGACATACGCGCCTGCTGCACGATGGCCGCGCCCGCAATGTAGAAGAAGCAATTTTATGGCATGGTGGCGAGGGGCAGGCTGCAATGCTGGAATACAAAAGACTGTCTGTTACAGAACGCAACCAACTCATTTCATTTATAAATTCTCTTTAATGTCTGTCATAAGGTCTATATCTTTCTCAACAACTGTTGGCAGAATGCTTCTGGCCGCAGCAATAGCAGTTATGGTAGCCACCGGATGCCATAAAAAGACCGATGAGCAGCCCGATTTCGATCGGGGCATAATGCTTGCAGGTATAGCGGCCAATGTAGCCCTGCCCGCATACCAATCGTTTATTACCGTGTCCGATTCGCTTCTCGGCACCTTGCAGGTGTTGCAGGCACAGCCAACAATAGCACATTTGGCATCGGCACAGGCTCAGTGGGTTGCCACTGCACGGGCATGGAAAGTGTGTCAGCTATTCAATCTGGGTTTGGTGAGCGACCAGTATTTGCAGAACCGTATACATACCTGGCCCGTGAAGACAGCATTTGTAGACGAGTTCATTGCCGATACCGGTACGCTTACAGAAGCGTTTATAGACACTAAAGGTTCATCGTCCAAAGGACTGGCAGCAATAGAATATCTGTTGTTTTCTCCTGCTGGCAATGCGGTGACCATGGATAGCCTCACCGGTTGGTTCGGCGCAAGACGACTACAGTACATGACAGCCGTTGCACAAAATATGTGCAGCACCGCCCGGCAGATGAACGACCTATGGCGGGTAGATGGCGGCAACTATTACGGCACATTTGTATCGGCTACGGCGGTAGGCGTAGAGGGCAGCACCAACATATTTGTCAACAAGATGATAGAGTATTTGGAGTATATGCTGAATACCAAAATTGGCAAACCTATTGGCAAACAGACTGGTGCCGAAATGAATGCCGAGTTGCAGGAGGCATGGCGCAGCAATACCTCTGTAACGCTGCTTAAAGCAAATCTCGAGACATTAAAACAGGCATTTCATGGCGGCACCCAATCTACCGATAAAGGCATAGATGACTACCTGAATGCCGTAAATGCCCGGTACGATGATGGCCTGCTTACTGCAAAAATTGATAGTCAGTTCTACGCCATTAGTGCGGTGTACAATAAGCTGTCAGAGAACCTGCTTGCCAGCAATGCACAGGACGTAGAAAAAGCATGGACGGAAACAAGAGCCCTGCTGGTACTGTTCAAGGTAGATGTAGTGAGCAATCTGTCTATAACGCTTACGTTGAACGATAATGATGGCGACTAATGTAATGCAACAATAGCCGGGTTTAGTGTCGTTGGGTTTTATGCGTTGTGCGTTTTCCGTATAGCCAATGTTATGAAAACACTCCCCACCACTGTAGGTGCCAGCCATACTACCCATGCCGGGCTAAGGGTGATGTTGACTACCAGAAAGGCAGTAACGGTAGAGATGTAGCCACCACCCATGCCGGCAATGTGCATGCGCAGCCAAAGTTTGTTATGCGGTGTGTAGTTTTTGGGGTTGGTGGTAATGAGTACATCCCGGATGGCAAAGCCCAAAAGAATGCTGCCAAATACAGGCAATACGGGTGCAAGGCCCGATGCTCCGCTATAGAATTGCCATAGAGGGAACAGCACCATAGCTATACCCGTACTGATGCCGGCAACAGGAACCAGACGATCTTTCAACTGCGGTTGGTATGTATCCTTACGGCGTAGTTGCCTCATTGCCATTCGCCCGCCATGTACCATGTAGAACGAGAATATGCCAATTGAAAGAAGGAAGGGATTCCACCGTATAGTGGCGAGCACCACTGCGCTAATGGCTGTAAGCAGCATGGCATAGTAGTAAGTAATACCAGATCCGGTATGAACGCCTCGTTTTTTGCCAGCCAATATGGCTATCATTCCGCTGATAAGGGCTGCTGAACCGGCAATAATGTGAAGTCCCAAAAAGAGTGTACGCATCGTTTGAATTTTGATGCAAAGCGACAAAAAGCGACGTTTGGTGCCAAAAAAACGGGTTGTGCGGTAATGTTTTGGGGTAAAATGCCCGTTGGGGACGAAAAACAAGGCATTATGGGGTATGTAGCAAGGTTCTGATGCTATTTACGGCACTGCGGGCTACCGGAATTTCGGCATCGGAGCCGTGCAGCGTGAGGCGCAACCCCTGTGCATTGCCTTCAACGTGCGTTACCCGATGCACATTGACCAGGTAGGAGCGGTGACAACGCACCACGCCCACGGCGTTTTGTAGTTGTTCCTCGGCCTGCTTCATGGTAAGGCGTAACATTTTCGTAGACGGTATGCCGTTGGTCAGTACACAGAATTTCACATAGTTATCGGCACTTTCGGCATAGAGAAATTCATCTGGAGCGAAAGACAATTGTTCGTAGCCATTTTCTGACTTTATGGTGATTGCTGTCGGAACAGCCGGTGTTATTTCTGTAGCACTTTCGGTATGGAAGGACGCATTGGTGGCCTTTGTGTTGATAGGAGCTGGAAGGTGAATATTCATTTCCTTTGCCAATTGCAAATGGTACCTGAGTAATCTATTGTGCCTGAACAGTATGATGATGGCAAATGGAAACATGCCCACAGCAAACGTAGACGAAACAGCAAAAAATAGTCGGCTCGCAGAGACTGCATATCCAAACGCCCACGAGCTGTAAAAGACGTTTACTACACTTACTGTAAGAAAGTTGAGCACACCAAAGTAGAAGAGGTCTTTCAGCAGTGTCCACCGCGTGGCATTATATATACGCTTGAAAATGGCAGGAAGCAGTAGCCCATTAATGCCCACAACCCCAAATGTGATGATGCCATAACCCGCCAGTAGCATTGTTTTGTGCCAACTGCCTTCAAGAGTTGAAAGGCCAAACGGCTGAAAAATCTGCAAAAACAGAAAGATACACAGCCCCATTATGGCACCCGTAGACAGCAGATGCCGCCTGCCGGGAAATGGATGTGGCTGAAGCAGTACATTCAGGTTCATGGTGTGAAGGTACAAACCCATGCTATTTCATCAATCGGTTTGTGAGTTACAGAACGTATTTGCAGTAGGGGCTTGGGGTAATGTAATAGGGAATGCCAACTCTTCCATCTCACTACAGTTATAGCCATGTTTACGTATTTCGGCTATTGCTGCATCTGTTGCCGGCAGGGTGCTTTCTATTCGTAGCACGCAATCCTTGTCTTCCAAGTCGAAACTCCATGCGCCAATGCCGCAAATAGCATTTAGGGACGCTGAGAGTTTATCTACATCTGAGGTAGTAAGTACATTGGTAACAAAGACCGAAATATTTTCAATATTTCTCATGGCTTGGCTATCTTCTGCAAATCCGTCCACGCTCCGCCGTTGTATACATGTCGGAAGCCTTTTTCTTTCAATATCTGTTCTGCCTTTACGCTGCGCAGCCCATGCGAGCAGCAGGTTATATAGGTTTTGGTAGTGTCCAATTCCGAATATCGGTGCCTTATTTCGCCCAATGAGATGTTGATTGAACCAGGAATGTGGCCCATTTCATATTCTCTTGTTGTGCGCACGTCTAATATGACAGCACCATTGGCTATTTGTTGTTCAAGGCCTTTTGCCAACGAAACTGTAGTATACACTCTATACGAGATGTAGATGAGGGATATTAGTCCTATGATGATGAATGCTGTCTTCATTGTTGCTCCGATATTTTACTGAGTACTTTTTTGTCGATATAGAATGTGCCGAAAGGCACCATACAAGCCAGCAGCACACGCCACGTGGTGGTTTTGAACTTCCAGTTCTGCTCTACCGCCACACCCATTGTGTTGAGTATAAATAGAAGAAACAATGCGCCATGTATGGGCCCCATTGTTTTTGTGAGTACCATATTGCCGGCAGCATACTTCAATGGTACGGCAATAAATACCAGAACAAGCAGAGAAATACCTTCTAACAGGCCGATGATGCGTAAACGTCCAATTCTTGTTTTGTAATGCATGTTTTTTTATTTAGCGGATAAGTGGTCTTTGTGCGAGAGGAGAGAATGGCCACGGTATGGCCAGAAGTATGAGTAACAAAGAAAGGGAATACCAAACCCAAATTGTTTTGAATTTATCGAAGTCATGCAACGCTCTTTTGGCTTTTGCCGAGCCTATTGTCAGTACGATAATAGCCACAAGCATAGTGGCGATGTGTATGATGCCGAAGAATAGCAGGTTGGTGATAGAAGATGCTGTATGCAGGTTGTGCCAGAAATATTGTACAACCGGGCTCTGAGAATAGAGTAACATACCGACTAACAATTGGACATGTGCTATAGTGGCTGTCCAATGCCTTATAGCGTTGTCGGTAGGGGTGAAAAGGCTTTGCCTGAAGTAGCCTATACAGGCACGGCCTATGCTACAGACGAGCGAAAAGAGCACCAGCCAGCGTAGCAGAGAGTGTATGAGCGTAAGGGATTGGTACATCAGTTTCTGATTCTGATGTAAAACTATATCAAAAACATACTAAGTGGTATGTTTTTGATGAAAAAGAGAATTCTATGACAATGAATGCAAATAGTGCTTTAGTTCGCCAAGGTAAGACCAGTATACATCTTTACTGTTTTCCAGTTTGCCATAATTTCTAATGCCCCAGTATCCCGACAAAATGAATAAAACCACATCCCGGGCATTGACATCGTGGCGTATTTGGTTTTGCTTTTTCCCTTCTTCTATGAGTGTTATCAGCTTTTGTGTCCAGAGGTGGGTTATTTCCTGCAAGGCTTTGGCAAAGTCGGAGTGCCATGGTGTCATTTCTTGTGTAAAGTTGGCCACCGGGCAGCCATATTCTACTTTCAAAAGCTCATTTTCTATTAGTAGGTGGTGTAGCAGGTTGTAGATGGTGGTTAGTGGATTTTCTCCATTCGCTACAGACTCTGTTATGCCATCAGTCAATGTAGGTTTCAGTAGCTCGTTGATGATGGCTATGCCCATTTCATCCTTATTCTTGAAATGGTAATAGAACGCTCCCTTTGTAAGTTGTGTAGTAGCAATTATGTCATCGACACTGGTAGTCTGATATCCCTTCACGTAAATTAATTCGAATGCTTTTTGCAGTATATGTAGTCGGGTGGCTGCTGCTTTTTTCATAAAATACTAACTGGTATTATTTGCAATGTAGCTATTATAGGGCAAAGGTGGTGGCAAGGGCAGTTTATGAACTGGAATGTACTTGTGAAGGCAATGTGGCGTGTAAGCTAGTCTCTGTAGGACAAATCAGATTTCGTACTTTACACTCCTATTCTTATGATACGATTTTTGTGGTATGTAGTGTGTCTGTTGTTTGTGGCCTACACAAGTAATGGCCAGTACAAAAGAGAATTGAGGAACGGATGGCAATGCGTACGGGCCGATAAGACTCCTGTTGCCGGCTCTGGGATGCTACGGGGGGTGTCTATTCCGGGCAGTATGCCTGCTGTGGTGCCGGGTACCGTGCTTACTACCTTGCTGCACAACAACCTGATACCAGACCCCATGTATGGGTACAACATGGCCCGCATACCCGATATGTATGATACAGGCAGGGCTTTTTATACCTACTGGTTTGTGACAGATTTTAAGGAATATGCAAAGGGTAACGAACGGGTGTTTCTGACGTTGCGAGGTGTGAACTATGCATGCGAAATATATGTGAACGGCTGGAAGGTAAACTCTGAAAAAGCAGAAGGTATGTATCTGCGGCATCGGTTCGATGTGACGCATTATTTGGAAAAGGATGGTAACAACCGACTGGCTATACTGGTGCAGCCACCCTATGTAGTAGGTAAACCCAATGGTGGGCAGGGCGGCGACGGTACTATAGCCCGTAATGTGACCAACCAATATGTAGCCGGGTGGGACTGGATTCAACCTATACCCGACCGTAATACGGGCATATGGGACAAGGTGACTATAGAAAAAGTATATGGGGTAGACATAACCGATGTGCATGTAGTAACCCATGTGCCGGGTGTCCGTATTGCCGCTGATACCAATCAGGCACCGGCAATGGTGACGGTGAAAGTGCGGTTGCACAATGCGGGGATAAAAGCAGTTACCGGCACATTGCAGTATGAACTTGGTGGTGCGATGGTCTATTGGCCAGTGAACCTACAGCCCGGGGATAGTGTGGTGGTTTCGCCTGTACAGACTATTCGATTTCCCAAATTGTGGTGGCCAAATTGCATGGGGGCGCAGCATCTTTACCCTTTGAAGGTGAAGTTTGTATACGATAATGGCAGCTATGCCGATGTGGAGCAATGCAGCATAGGGCTACGTGAGCTGACAACCCGCTGGAACACAACTACCCAAAGCCGTGAAATATGGGTGAATGGGCAGCGGATGTTTGTAAAGGGGGCAAACCGTATACTGTCTGATGCCATGCTGCGGTTCTCGCCCGAACGCTACGATGCCGAGGTGCGCTATCACCACGATATGCACCTGAATATGATACGGGTATGGGGTGGGGGAATTACCGAACGGCCAGAGTTTTATGAGGCTTGCGACAAGTATGGGTTGCTGGTATTTCAAGACCTTTGGGCATCTGGCGACTGTAATGGCCGCTGGTACGACCCGCTGAAGGCAGATGATACCACCACGCGCCGCAACTACCCTGATGACCATAGGCTATGGCTGGCCAGTGCTGCCGACCAGATAACAATGTTGCGCAATCATCCATCGTTGGCTATATGGTGCGGTGGTAACGAGATACGGCCAGCGGCTGATATACTGAAGGTGTTACGGGACTCTTTGCTGCCTGTACTGGACCCCGGACGTTGTTTTTTCGAGTATAGCAATCACGATAGTATGTCGCTACGGGCGCACGATGGCCCCTATTCCATACAGCCCGATACCTTCTTTTGGGCCCATAAGTCGTGGGGTTTCAACAGCGAGGTGGGGTCGGTAGGCATGGGCGATATAGAGTCGTTAAAGCGATTTTTGCCAGATAGTAGCCTCAATATGCCCCATTATGATGCGGCCATTCGCAAATGGGTGGCAGACCCCGCATGGAAGTTTCATAAGTTCTATAGTTACGACTCGTCGGTATATGCCTACGGCACGCCACAGTCGGTAAAGGAGTTTGCAGCCCATGCGCAATTGGTGAACTACAACCAATACCGTGCCCTGATGGAGGGTACGCGCGCCCATATGTGGAACTGGTACACAGGCGTGCTGGAATGGAAAACACAAAACCCATGGACGGCTATGGTAGGGCAAATGTATGATGTGTATCTGGACCCCAATGCGTGCCTGAGTGGTATGGCTACAGGAGCAAAGCCACTGCACGTGATGTACAACCCAATTACAAAGAACATCATGGTGGCCAACGATAGGCACGAAACTGTGCGTACAGGGCTGCGTATAACCACAGTCAAAAGTGATGGCTCCACAGCATCAGACATAAGTGTGGATAGCATCTATACGATACCGCCCGATACGTGCATAGACCTGATGCATTTTGCTGGTACGCCCATAGGTGGTGGATTTTTGCGATTGACAATAACAGGAGATGGCGGTGGCGATGAAAATCTGTATTGGTTGCCCGATGAACGTGCAAGCTACCGGTGGCTACAGAACTTACCACCAGCCGCTATCCAAATGCATGCCGTTGCGTGGACCCCCTGTAAGGAGCTGATAGAGCTATATATAGACATGGATCCCGGAAGCACGGCGTTTTTTACCCGTGTGTCTGTTGTAGATAAGAAGACGAAAAAACGGGTTACCCCATATTTTATGAGTGATAATTACTTCACTATGTTGGATGGTGACGGTAGAAAGAAGATTGAAATAAGGTACGATGCTACATACTCCATTCCCGGGAACCCCGGCGAGGTAATGCTCTGTGTTGAAGGTTGGAATACCGGGAAACGTTTTGTGGAGATTCAAAGTCAACCACCTTCCGAACTAAAGAAGTAGGCGCAGCTATAATGCTTATATTTGATTGTATTTACATTTCAGATGTTTGGAAACTTCCTCAGATGGCTAATAAATGTGTGGCTGCGCCTTACGGGGCGTGTAGTACCCTACAAGGGGCATGAGTGGCTGCATGGGCCCATGTCGGGTAGTAATATTGTGGGGCGGGAATTTTATCAATCTTATGCCGACGAGCAAGGGCTTGTTGTAGATAGAACCCATGCCAATGGATTGATAGATGATTTTGCAGCACTAATAACCAATGATGACCCGCTGAAACTGAAGCTGAACCCACGCATAAGGCACTTTTACGAGCATACTACCCAGTACAAGCTGGAGGTGTGGTCGCAGTGGTATGCCCCCATCAGTTTTTTTGCCCGTATACTCATACAGAGTGTCAGCACCAAGATGGACCAACTGAACATACCATTGGAGCCGCTGGAAACCAGTCATGGTATGACCAATGATGTGCTGCAACTAAAAGAGCCTGATACAGGGCGGCTGGCCTGTGCCTGCTGGCTACGACGTGCGGTAAAGACGGGTAGGGTAGTGTATGCAGGCTTTTATTCGGGTGTGGTAATAGATGGCCACCCCATGGTAAAAGTGGCCTTTCCTTTGCCGAATGGTAATGTAACGGTGTTGCTGAAAGTAGTGGTGCAACCAGATGGATCGGTAAAACTACTATCGGACGGCAAGCGCATAGGCGAATCGGGCTACTACCGGGTGCAGCAGCGCAATGCTGAAAGCGTACGGGTCAGATATTTGCCACTAAAGGAGAGTATTCATGTTTATGAGGATGAGATTGGCACCCTACGCACCGACCACTTATTTGCTTTCTGGAAGTTCAAATTCTTGCATCTGCACTACAGAATCAACCCACTTTAGCTTATGGGTAGCTTGTATAAGAGAGGGCGGAGTGTTGCATACTCCGCCCCCCGATAGGCTATTTGTCAGCATTACAATTGCCTGTAGAAAGGGCAATTATTGAATGGTTACTCTTGCTGTGTGGCTGGTATTTGCGGTAATGATATGTACTATGTAGATACCTGCCGGCACATTCAGCGAAACAGGTAGCGTGGTAGTATTCTCTGCTACGGTTTTCAGCACTGTTTCGCCGGCAATATTGGTGATACTTACAGTTGCATATTGGTTGTAGGAATCAGGCAGATTGATGGTAAACTGTTTGTTGGTAGCTGGGTTGGGGTAAATAGAGAATGGGGATGGTGCTGTAGTGCCCAATAAAGAGAGCGTGCTTACCACATACGTGGCCGATGTAGTGGTGCATCCGCTGGCATCGGTTACATTTACCACATAGGTGCCTGTAGCTGTTGCTATGTGTGTAGCATTAGTGGCTCCGCTTATAGGGGTACCATCAAGCGTCCACTGGTAGGTGGCGTAGGTGGCGGGTACCGATAGTGTGGTACCGCTTGCTGTGATAGTGGGGGATACAGGCGCATTTACCGTAACCACCCTGGTGCCAAAAATCAGGCCTGCAACATATGTAATAGTAGCTGTGCCAGATGCTACCCCTGTAACTACGCCCGTTGCCGATACTGTAGCAACAGATGGCGAACTACTTATCCATGTGGCAGCAGGTATTGATGCGGTGAGGGGTGTGGTACTACCTATGCATGTAGTTGCTGTGCCGCTAATAGTAGCAGTTGCAGGCAGTACAACGCGTACACGATGATTGTTGCGGGTAGAAATGAGTAAGCTGCCGTTGGCAGTAACGGTAACGCCTCTTGGGCTTCCCAAACCAGCCGCAGTTGCAGGGCCACCATCGCCTGTTGGGCTGGTACTACTGTTGCCTGCAACAACAGTTACTGTGCCAGACGGCGAAACCATGCATACGTTGCCATTGTTGTGAAAACTACCAACAAAAAGATTGCCAGCCTGGTCGAAGTCCATGAACGCAGGTTGGTTAAAACCGGTTGCAAATGAAGAGATGATGCCGGTAGATGCATCCACTTTTCGGATAGCCGTATGGTCGTAGCTGGCTATGTATATATTGCCGGCTGCATCTACTGCAACACCATCCGGATAACCTACTTCGGCCGATGTAGCTGCACCACCATCGCCTGTGTGACCATTAGACCCGTTACCTGCCACCGTGGTAATGATTCCTGTAGATGCGTCCACTTTCCGAATCCTATGGTCTTGTTCGTCGCAAATATATAAGTTGCCCGATGCGTCTATATCCAATCCCATGGGCCGGTTAAGGCTTGCCGCTGTTGCCGGACTTCCATCGCTACTGCTACCGCCACCAGCTACTGTGCTGATAATTCCGGCGGTGTTTATTTTGCGCACACGGCCATTAAAAACATCTGAAAAGTAGACGTTGCCGCTATTGTCCACCACTACGTCTCCACCGGTGCTACCCATGTAGGTGTTGGCAGCTGTGGCTGGGCCACCGTCGCCGCTAAAGCCCAAATTGTTGCCTGCTATAGAGGTGATGGTATAACTACCACTCCCCTCTATTTTTCTTATTTTTTCGTTGTTAGGGTCAACGAGGTAGATATTGCCGTTTTTGTATTGTATGCCACTTGGGTAGCTCATACGTGCTGCTGTGGCTGGGCCACCATCACCCGCAAAACCAGCGGTACTGCCCGAAAATGTGTAGATGGTTTGCGCATTGGTGCTGCCAGTCATGGCAATACCAGCCATAAAGCAAATGGCGAGTTTGTAGAATTTGTTTTGCATACAGAAAGATTTTGTTCCACCAAATGTCGTTTGTGCATCAGGTGGTTTCTCTCTGTTTTTTCTGAAAATGGTGTTTCGTTTTACAAAAGTGGCATTTGGTTTTTGTGAACGTACTATTTTTTATCACCTGTGCCGCACTAGTATTGCTGAAAGGTTACAAAAAAAAAGGGTGGCAAAGCCACCCTTTTAC
>JAGKWS010000026.1 GCA_021151685.1 Chitinophagaceae bacterium | reverse complement strand
CCGGTGGAGATAACGCCACGGGCTACGGGTGGTGTATCGCCGGAGAATGGGCGTTTGTAGGGTTTGGGCTCGGCGGGCTCGGTGAGCAGGTTGGTGATGGGGGCTGCTGGCACTGTTGGTGAACGGGGCATGGATGGGGCATTGTCTGCATTAGTTACTTCGTTGACTGTCTGTGTATTATGTTCTGTTTTTGGCACTTCGGCGGGTGTGTTGTTTTTCTCGTTTTGTGGGGCATGGGGTGTTTCTGCATTGTTTGTAGAGGGTGTTGGATAAGTGGCTTCCCATTCTTTGTATTCGGCTACTATCTGGTCGTCCTGGGCATATTTGAGTCCGGTGGATTCGCGCTTTTTGTGGATATGGCAACGGCGTTTGAGGAAGTCGTCCATGTATTTGCGAACAGCTATGGCTTCTTGCTGAGAATAGCCCTGACGGAGAAAGTCATCGGTAAAGAGGTTGAAAACCTCGACCATAGTACCGAGGTTGACTTTGGTGCTGAGTTGTTTGATGACGGAACTGATTTTACGAATGACATCGGCTTCTTTAGGTGTGGGGAAGGGGCTATCGGTACGGTTGGCAATGAATTCGTTGATGTTGATGAGTTGCTGGTAGTATTGATGGAGTAATATAGTGGGTGATTGGGCTGCTGCAAGGCGGGCTTCCTGCCACTTTTCTTCATTGATCCAGAGGTAGAGGGTTTTGCGGTTTACGCCGACACGGTCGGCAATTTCTTGCTGGGAGAGTTGGGTCTGGAAGTAGAGACCACGGGCGTGCGATTTTTTATCTTCGATCATAGTAGGGAGGGTTTGGGTGTAAAGAACGTTTTTTGTGAATTGCCCACCAAATTGGGTTTTTATGATAAAAGAAAAATTTGGAACCTTGAAAAAAAGGATGTAAAGGATTGGCATGGGGATTAATCTGCGTCATAACCTTTTTGTTTTGGCTATCGTACATTACAGGGCTACCCTTCTGGTTGCCCCTATTGGGGCATTGCATAGTAGTATGACTGTATGCTACAGACCTTTTGCCCCGCTGGGGCAATAATAGAAATACCCTACATATTATAGGGCGACCAAAGGGCAGCCCCTACGGCGGTTTGCTTGAATAGATGCTTTTATGATAAGATTTGAACTACAAACAGATAGCAGGTATAGCCCCTATGAGGCATTGTATGGTAATGTGACTGTATGCTACAGATCTTTTGCCAAGATGGGGCCATAACAGAATGGCCCTACATTATGGGTGGCCACGAGGGTAGTCCCTACCGTGTTTTGTCAGAATCAGGATTGAAAGGATTTTTAAGATATTCAGGAAGTGGGTTGAACTTCGCGAGCAGCAACACGAGGCAGTTCCGTGTTAATGCCATTTTCTTTGGCGACAGCATGCTATGGGGCCGCCGTTACGGTTGTTGAAACACAAAGTCAGATTTTGGTTCCTTTCATTCACCCCTATCCCCGACTTTTAGTCGGGGATAGGGTAAGTAAAAACGAGGGAGCTTTCACTCAAGTATACTATCACAATCCATGTCATTTTGGTTTGGCTAAAGCCAGAAACCGTCAAATGCCCCCACCGACATGAAGGGCGGGGCAACGAATACCAATTTGACTTTAATATACGGCATAGAATCAGTTCTTCATCACAAAGAGATGCCACAAAGATTTATGGCCGACATCAGCGGTACACAAGCACAAATATCATTTGCACAAATATCATCTCTGTTTGTCATGAGTGTGGAAAACTGTAGCTGCATATACTATTGTCCTAAAGGAGAAACGACAATAATATTCAATTGCACTCCCCAAGCCTAAATAAAACACCCCTTGAAAATCTATATAGACCAGCAAGCATATGAGCCCGCTACATATTGAGAAATTGCAGCAAATGGCATTTATAGCTGGGTGCTACTTATTTTGGCATCGGCTGCATTATGGGTGCCCATCATAGATGCATTGAAGGCATCGGAACCATTGCGTGGTATGGACAGACTTTGCCAGTTGCCGTTGTTGCACATTTTTGCCAATACTACCAACTGCCCTACATGGTAACTGTAATGGGCTATTTGCCGGTTGACGGCATCGAGAATAGTGTGCTGCTCGCCACGGATGTGTATGGTTTTACCCAAATCGTTATCGGTGACAATAGATAAGGCATCGAACAAGCATTGCCAACCATCTTCCCAACGCTGCATGACCGTTGTGCGGGCAGCATGATCATCGACAAACTCATCGTCTCTTTTTCGCCAAGGTTTCTCGCCATCGGTGGTGAGAAAATCTGTCCAACGACTGAGCATATTGCCGGACATGTGTTTTACAATAACCGCCGCACTGTTGCAATCTTCGCCATAGGACCAATGCAATTGTTCATCGGAGAGACGCGCCAGCGATTTTTCGCCCATTGCCTTGTACGCGGCAAACTGTTTACGGGCACTTTCTAAATATTTAATTGTCATAGTTATTGAACTAAATTATTCTGAACTGTAGGAAACTCCCCGCTTTAATATACCAACGCTACGCAAACAATGTTTGGCAAGACTGTATACCCACAAAAACGGCAGTAGTGGCGCAAACAATACATTATAGCGCAGCAAGTGTGTATAGGCTGTAAGTTCTCCTTTACGCATAGCCCATACATTGCTACTGATACCCCCCGGCGAGGTGACTGGGCGGTGTAGTATGGTGAGTGTATGCGGGATGGCATACACACCGCCGTTGTAGGCCATACGTAGCCAAAGGTCGTAATCTTCGGTATGCCTCATACTTTCATCGAAACGATGAAGAGAAACCGCACGAATAACGGCACAAGAGGTAACAATGCAATTGCCACGCAACAGGCGGATAAAAGACAACTGGCCCGGGACAACGCTAACAGCCATGGCCGGAGATGGCGTACTGTATAAACGATACTGATGAAAAAGCAATTGTGCCTGTGGCACTTTGGCCAAAGCACTTGCAACTATCGCCAACTTGTGGGGATGCCATTCGTCATCGGCATCGAGAAAGGCAATGTGTGTACCTGTGGCAGCTTTTATACCACGGTTGCGTGCGGCAGCACTACCTGCGTTGTGCGGGGTATTCAAAATGGTGATACGATTGCCGTAGGTAGCCTGTAGTAGCGCAATTGTGTTGTCGGTACTAGCATCATCGGCTACTATAATTTGTAAGGGCGGCCATGTTTGCTGCAATACCGACTGTACTGCCCTGCAAATGGTAGCACTACCGTTATATACGGGAATAACCACTGAAAAAGATATGTTGGCAACCGGTGGCATGCCTACTTTACCCACAGATTATCGTAAACATGTAACAAGGTCTTAGCCTGTTCTTGCCAGCAATACACCTCGCGCGCCTTCATACAATTTTCCTGCAAGCGTTGGTAGTATTGATGGTCTGACAACATTTTATTGAGTGCGGCAGCAATAGAAGCAGGTGTAGTATCGGCTATGAGCGATGCAATTTCGAATTCGGCATTGACACTGCGATATTCGGGATAGTCGATACAGAGTTGGGGAACAGCGGAGTGCATATAATCGAAGAAACGATTGGCCAATGATAATCTATTGCTAAGGCTGGTATCTTCGAATAACGTGATGCCGATGGTAGCACCTACTGTATAGTTGACCAGTTGTGCCGGTGGCACATACCCCTTAAATATAACCTTGTTGGTAACACCATGTTGTTTTGCCAATTCTATTGCCTGTGCATAAAAGTTACCTTCCCCGCACACAATAAGTGTGGCATCTACTTGCATCATAGCTGGAATAAGCTGTTCGAAACAACGGCCAACATTTACAGCCCCCTGATAGAGAATATATTTATCGGGACGAGCAGGGATAGTGAAAGGACGCAAGATAGTAGCATTGCGAACGACCTTGTAAACCACACCATACTTCTGGCGAAAGTCTTGTGCATAAGCGGCACCAATTGTATACCCGACAGGAAAATGGGGTACTGTGTGCCGACCTATCCATAACCACATTTTGTGCACAGCCGGCCGTGTAATGACCTCGCGCAATTCTGTAAATATCTCGTGTGCATCGTATACCCGCTTTTTACCACGGATACGCGATACGTAATATACAGGAAGAATAGTATCTAAATCTATAGCACAAATGGCATCTAATGGACGGAATAATAAGAAGAAAAAAAGACTGAGCCAATACTGTGCATACATCAGCTTACCTTCTTCGGCTATGATAGGTAAACGTACCTGCCTGAATGGACGATCTATAAGGGGTTTGCTATGTTTGCGTTTGAGGCCAACGAGTGTTACGTCATATCCAGCATCGGCAAGAGTGGTGCAGATACGTATCATCCGCTGATCGTAATTGAGATCGTTGGTAACGGTGCAGACTATTTTCTTTGCCTTCATTGCTGCGATAAAGATAAGTGAAGATGGCAAAAGGTTGGCTATCAAAAAAAAGGGGCTGCAATGCAGCCCCTAAGAATGTTTCAATCATTTGCCGTTATTGTTCGTCATTGAAACGAGTATTGGCTTTGGCCGTACGGCGGCGTAGCTTGTACTCATTTGCCTTGGCATAACGAATCATGGCTTTGTCCATACCGAAGCTATCATCGCCATAAATGTATACGGTGCGTGTAGCCAGCCGGGCAAATGCATGGTTGGCAATTGTGTCTTTATCGCGTTCGTATTCTATGACCAATGGTTCGAGATAGCCAGACAACTTGTCGTTAACAACATTGAAATAGCCAATATATTTAGCATTGCCAGAGCCTGCAAAAAAAGTAATAAAAGACATACGGGTGATAACAGGATCATCGGTATAGCTAAACTTGCTCAAGAAATTATTGAAATAGTCTACAACAGGTTTGAAGTCTTCGGGTTTGATGGTGCCACATTTGGACACAATGTGATTTTTATGACACATGTAATCGAAATCGCGAATATTGAACGTATCGAGGTATTCGACCAAGGTCATTTTTTTACCGTCAAGGTCGCGAAAAACGTTGTCATAACGTTTCATAGGTAATTCTACCTCTTCGTTGCCAGCAGAAGCAGATTTGACCTGTGTAACCGGACCATTATCCATATTACACTCGCGTGCCCACCATGTAGCTACATTATTCTCCTTTGCCTTCACCATTGCCAGTGCGCTACGGATGGGCAAGCTATAGTTGAGCTCGCCTTTGGTTTCCCAACGGCTGCTGACAGATGGCACTACCGCAGTACGCATCAAGACATAACCCCAATCGCCGTTTGAGGCAGAGACTACCTTATCGCCGTTGGCATGAAACTGCTTTTTGTAGCTGCGAGTGAAACCGGCAAGATCGTTGCCATTGTTGTCATGAACTGCACAATCGCCACATGGATATTGATTTTTGCAAGTCTTCCTTTCCTGCGCCTGAGACGGTGCAGAAACTGTAACTAACAACATTGCAGCCAGCGCGGCCTTGATACTCTTGGGCATTGACATAATAGCAAAATTACGTTTTGGAATTGCAAATGGCAATCAGGAGCCAAATTAATAAAAAACTGTCTTAAAATGAAAGTACACAACCTTGAAAGAAAAACAAAATACCCGACAAAAAAACGGGCCCTCTTACGAGGACCCGTTGTACTAAGATAATATTGCTTTAGTTCTTCACGAAGTTGCGTGCCATAACTTTCACACCGTTGTTCATGAATACTACAGAGTACATACCAGGAGCGAGTGCGTTAACATCAACTGACGCTTTACCATTCTGCAAAGAACCTGTGTGTACTTCTCTGCCCAGCATGTCTATGACACGGATGGTGATGTTGTCGTTGCCAGTGATACCACGTACCTCGATGTTGAGGCGAGCAGTAGCTGGGTTAGGGAACACACGCACATCCAGACCGTCAACTACTACATTACCAGCGTTGGTTGGCTCGTTGTAGTACACTTTTTGATAACAACCGCCATGGTTAATCATTACCCAGTAACGTTTGTTAGTAAAATCTGGAGCAGGCAAGTAATATGCTTGCTGATATGCACCACGAATAAGGGTAGAATCGAGCGTGGTAGCATCATCGTACCCCCACTGGTAGCTTGTAGCTTCATTGTCAGTACAAATCAACTCGCCTGCATAATACCTTACAGATGGTGTAAAAGCAGAATCGGGCTTAATGGTAGCAGTGAAAGAATCTACTACAAAACAACCTGTGCTGGTTATTTGCGTTGTGAGACGAACAATAGCTGTACCTGTATAAGGGAAGCTAATGAGTGCGTTTTGTCTGTTACCTGCTGACTGTGCATATACTTCGGCATTTACAGCTGTCCACTCGTAACTGATACCTGTAGTTGGGGCCAATGCTGCACCAAAGTTGCGGAATTGGGCATTGGTACACAATACGGTATCGGGGTGGATAGCGATAGCAGTGTGCGGAGCCATAGTGTATACTGTAATAACAAGCGTAGCCACATCGGTGCCACAATCGGAAGTAACTGTGTAACTGATGGTAGTAGTACCTGCAGCAACTGCTGTAACAACACCAACCGCATTGATTGTAGCTACTGAAGTGTTGCTACTTGTCCATACACCGCCGGCGATGGTAGACGACACTGTGGTATTGTAACCTATACAGAGACCTGCTGTGGCAGAAGAAAGTGTACCCGCATCAGGCAGAGGCTTCACCAACATGTTAAATGTAGCAGTATCGAGACTACAATCGTTGCTGGTAATATAGGAAATAGTAACTGAACCTACACCTACACCAGTAACAACACCAGACGAAGTACCAACAGAAGCAATGAGCGGATTACTGCTCACCCAAGTGCCACCAGCATCGCCTGAAGAAGCGAGTGTAGTAGTTGCATCTACACAAACTTCTGCTGTACCAGCAATGGTACCCGCATTAGACAATGGTTTAACTGTGAATGGCAGCGTAGTAGTACAACCAGAACCAACGGTATACGAAATAAGAACACTGTTAGCAGTAACACCAGTAACCACACCAGAAGCATCGATAGTAGCAATTGCAGCGTCGCTGGTGCTCCATGTACCACCGGGTGTTGTGTTAGACAATGTTACGGTAGCACCAACACACACATCTGTACCGCCAGCGATAGCAGAAGGAACGGGATCGACTGTAACTGTGGTAACTGTGTAGCAATGTGCCAACGGAGTTTCGTAAGTGATAGTTGCTGTACCCATTACCACACCTGTAACGATACCTGATGTACCCACAGTTGCGATAGATGGTGTGCTACTGCTCCAAACACCACCGGCAAAAGTATTTGACAGTGTGATATTTGAACCTTCACATACACTTGATGGTCCGGTAATTGCATTGAGCGTAGGCTCTACAGTGATAGGACGTGTGATGTAACATGCAGTTCCCAATGTATAGGTGATTGTAGAACTACCGGTAGCCAAGGCTGTAACGTTACCAAAGGCATCGATACCTACGGTAGCTGGTACACTGCTGCTCCACACGCCACCAGGTATAGGGTTAGATACGAATGCGGTAGAACCAAGACACATATACTGAACACCTGCGATGGCTGGTGGCAGCGGATTTACAGTTACCTGCTTGATTACATAACAACCAGTAGCAAACAGTGTGTAAGTAATAGTAGTAGTACCTGCAGCAATACCGGTAATAACACCTGTGCCAGCATTGATAGTAGCCTTAGTAGGGTCGCTTGAAGACCATGAACCAAATGGCGTGGTGTTTGTGAAGGTAGTAGTTGAACCAACACATATGTCGGTAGCACCTACGATATTATTTGGTAACGGATTGACAGCAACAATAACAGTTGACTTACAACCTGTTGGCAGTGTGTAGAGAACAGATACTGTATCGCTACTCATGCCCTGTACCAAACCTGTGTTAGAACCAACGGCTGCTACCGAAATGTTAAGTGAACTCCATACACCACCGGGTGTACTGTTTGACAGGAGCGTTGTAGCACCCACACAAACATTTGGCACACCTGCAATAGCCGCTGGGGCAGGATTGACTGACACAGTTTTGGTGCGGTAACAACCAGTACCCAACAATGTATAAGAAATAGCCGCCGTGCCTACGCTAACACCTGAAACAACACCTGTTACAAGGTTTACCGGGGCAATTGCCGGTGCGCTTGACGTCCAGATACCGCCAGTAGTTGTATTGGTGAATGTATATGCAGTACCTTGACAAACGCTGTCTATACCAACAATTACGTTAGGCAACGGATTGACTGTAACGATGAAATCTTGCGTGCAACCACCCGCTAACTGGTAGCGGATAGTGGCTGTACCGCTGGCAATACCTGACACCTCGCCTGTTGTGGCTACGACAGGGGCAACAGAGACATTGTTGCTAGACCATGTACCACCAGAAACTGTATTGAACAGCATAGTAGTTTGGCCAACACAAACCTCATGTGAGCCGGTGATAGCAGAAGGAGCCGCATTGACAACGATAGTTTGTATGGTACGACAGCCTGCACCCAATGCATAAGTAACTATAGAAGAACCTACGCTGTGCGTACTAACAATACCGCTACTAAGACCTATTGAGGCAACTGTAGGGTTGCTACTAGTCCATGTACCGCCACCTGTTGGGGGAACAAGTGTAGTTGTTTCGCCCATGCAGAGGTCGAAATCACCAGTGATGGGACCAGGTGCGATGTTAACAGTGATAGTAGTTTTTGTAGAACAACCGCCAACAAGTGTGTAACGGATTGTATCGATACCGGCTGCAACACCTGTAACAATACCTGTTGCAGGCTCGATGGTGGCAATAGAAAGGAAATCGCTGGACCACACACCACCAGACACTGCATTGGCCAATGTAGCAGAACCACCCTGACAAATATTGGTGATACCTGTAATTGCAGAAGGCAATGGGTGTACGGTAGCCACTACAAAAGAGCGACAACCTGAAGGAAGCGAATAAGTGATGAGTGATGTACCTACGCTAAGACCAGTAAGAACACCAGTAGACACATCGATTGATGCAACTGACAAGTGACTGCTGGTGAATGCACCACCTGCCGGCGTACCATTGAGTGTAGTTGTGCCACCGAGACAAGTGTATGCAATACCAGTTATAGGATTGGGCGTGCCATTTACAGTAACTACTGTAGTGCGCGCACAGCCCGAAGGTAATGTGTAGCTAACGGTAGTAGTACCTGCTGCAACACCATTGACAACACCAGTAGCTGATATTGTAGCTACGGCTTCGGTACTACTACTCCAAGTACCGCCAGCTGAACCTGTAGACAGTGAAGTAGTACCACCCTCGCACACCTGTGGATAACCAGTTATGGCACCGGGCAGTGCGGTTACGGTAACTACCTGTGTAGTGCGGCAACCTGTACCCAATGTGTAAGTGATGCGAGCAGTACCAACAGTAACGCCTGTAACAGCACCAGTACCAGCATCAACTGTGGCAACGATTGGGTTACCAGTACTCCATGTACCACCAGTGGTAAGCGTTGTGAGTGTGTTGGTAGCACCGAGACAAATATTAGCCACACCACCGATTGCTGTAGGTACTGGGTTCACGGTAACGATAGCGGTATCTGTGCAACCAGAAGGAGCAGTGTATGTAACAAATGTTGTACCAGCAGTAAGCCCTGTAACAACACCAGTTGTGGTGGTAACGCCAGCAACGAACGCATTGCTTACTGACCATGTACCACCCGGAGTGAGTGACGATAGATTGGTAGTGCTACCTTGGCAAACATTGGTAACACCAACAATTTGTGCTACAGTAGGCAATACCGTAACAGTTTTAGTAACGAAACAAGTGGTGGCCAATTGATATGTAATGTTGGCTACCCCGGGTGTAACACCGGTAATAACACCACCTGCATCAACTGAGGCAATAAGCGCGTTGCTTGAAGCCCAAGTGCCACCAGAAGTTGGCGAGAAGAAGGTAGTTTGACCTGTTACGCAAACAGTATTGCCACCAGTGATGGCACCAGGTTGTGCCAACACGGTAACAATGCGGGTAGCAGTGCAACCAGTAGGCAAACGATAGGTAATAGTAGTAGTACCGGCAGATACGCCAGTAATAACGCCAGATGTGAGTGCTGCTGACGCTGTGCCTGATGCAGCACTGCTCCATGTACCGCCTAAAGTAGTGTTGGTAAGTGTAGTACTGTTACCTACACACATAGATGCAGTACCAGAAATTGTAGCAGGAAGCGCATTTACCGTAACTGCTGTTGCTCTTGTACAACCTGTAAGCGGATTGGTAGCGATTATGTTGGTGATACCAACACCAGTACCAACTACGATGCCGGTTGAAGCACCAACAGTAGCGATAGTGCCATCGGCAGAACTCCATACTATACCCGGTGTAGCATTGCTGAGTGTGGTAGAAGCACTTTGACAAATAGAGGTTACACCTGTGCTTACAGCGGGTTGTGCATTTACAGTAACTACTGAAATGGTACGGCAACCAGAAGGCAAGGTATATGTAATATTAGCATTGCCGGCAGATATACCGGTAACCAAACCTGTAGTGAGGTCGACAGTTGCGACTGTTGCAGCACTGCTTGTAAACGATCCACCACCGATGCTGTATACAAGTGTTGTAGTTTGACCAACGCAAGCTATGGCAGGGCCAGATGTAAGTGTTGCTGTTGGTTCTACAGTGATTGCAGTAGTGCGGAAGCAACCATTGCCACTAACATAAGACACTGTGCTTACACCAGCAGAAATGCCAGTAAACGCACCAGAACCAGAACCGATAGTACCAACTGAAGGTGTACTGCTACTCCAAACACCACCAGATGGAACACTGGACAAGGTAACATTGCTACCCTGACAAACTGTAGACAAACCACTGATTGCTGAAGGAGTAAGCAACACAGTAACTATACGAGTGGCTGAACAGCCTGAACTTGTGTAAGATACCACGGAAGTACCGGCCGCAATGGCAGTAACTACACCAGAAGCAGGATTGATAGTGGCGACAGAGAGGTTGCTGCTGGTCCAAACGCCAGGTGTAGTGGTGCTAGCAAGCGTGGTAGTATTGCCAGCACAAACTGATGCAAAACCAGTTATTACTGCTGGTAATGACTGTACCGTAGCTACAGAAACTGTAATGCAACCGGGACCTGAAGTAAAGGTAACATTGGTGGTACCGGCTGTGATGCCATAGAATGTACCGGTAACTGTACTGATGCTACCTACAGTGACATCTGCCACACTCCACGTACCAAAACTTGATGAATTGGTAAGCATAGTAGACGACCCACTGCACACTGAAAGAGAACCACCAATAGCACCAGGATTAGCATTGACAGTGATAACACGAACGGCAATGCAGCCCGAAGCTGATGTATAAGAAATATTGGACGTACCGGAAGCCAGACCAGATACTACACCAGCAGGCGATACACTGGCAACTGTAGTATTGCCACTAACCCATGCACCACCTGTAAACGGAGGTGTGAAGGTAGTGCTGCCACCTACACAGATAGCAGCGGTGCCTGTAATAGGACCTGGTGTAGGATTGACGGTAACAACATCGCGAATTTCGCAACCAGTAGCCAAACGGTAAGTGATGGTAGCAGTACCTGCTGAAACCCCTGTAACCAACCCTGTAGATGCTACTATTGCAGCGATTGATGGAGCAGATGTGAACCAAGAACCTCCTGCTGTGGCACTTGTAAGCGCTAGGCTGTTGCCTATACAAATAGGCAGGTTACCAGAAATAGCGGCAGGTAATGGATTGACGGTAACTACTTTACTTTGTACACAACCTGCTACGTTTGTAGCAAGGATGGTAGCAGTACCAGGGCTGATACCTGATACAAAACCTGTACCAGAAACAACTGTAGCAACAGAAGGATTGGCTGATGACCAAACGCTACCAGCCGGTAAACTTGCCAACGTAAGCGAGCCTCCCTGACACATTGTCAATGTACCAGTGATGGTACCCGGAAGTGCATTTATGGTAACAACTGTTATTGACAGACAACCTGACGGATTGGTGAAAGATACACGGGTTGTACCGGCTGCAATTCCAGAAAGAACACCTGTAGCCGGATCTATTGAAGCATAGGCAGGAGAACCAATACTCCACGTTCCTGTGCCAGGTGCAGATGAAAGAGTGATAGTAGACCCTGCACAAACGTTGGATGGACCAGTGATTGCTACAGGAGTAGGATTTACGGTAACCGTATTAATACGATAGCATCCTGAACCAAGAATGTAACTGATGTTGACAATGCCTGCGTTAACGCCAGTAGCTACACCAGATGTACTTACTGTTGCAATGGTAACATCGGCTGAACTCCAAGTACCACCTAATGGAGAGCTACCTAAAGTGAGACTACTACCCTCGCATACAACAATACCTCCGTTAATTGGAATTGGTATGGGATTGACTGTAAGCAATTTGGTAACAGAACAGCCAGTGGTGGCAAGAGTGTAAGAAACCCTTGTTGTACCAGCTACAAGGCCGGTAACCACACCGGTTGACGGATCGACAGAAGCGATAACAGTAGATCCAACACTCCATGTACCGCCAGGAGTTACGTTATCCAGATCGACAGAAGTAGCAACACAAAGAGAAGCGATGCCTGCAATGGGCTCGGGACTCTCATTGACAGTGACCATAGCAACAGCGATGCAACCAGATGCACCACCTAATGTATAAGTAATGTTGGCTGTGCCGGTAGAGACACCAGCAACGACACCGGTAGATGGACCAACGGAGGGGCTTGCAGTGGAAACTGTAGCAAAAGCCGGGTCACTGCTGCTCCATGTACCGCCACCGGGTATGGCTGTGAGATTGGTTGTAGCACCTTCACAAACAACCATTGTGCCAGTGAGTGGTGATGGTGTAGTATTGACACTTACCAGTTTGGTAGCAAAACAACCATTTACTGACTCGTAAGAAATGGTAGTAGTACCTACTGACAGGCCATTAAATACTCCGGTTGTCGGGTCGATGTTACCAATTGCCGGTGCCGATGATGACCACGTAGCACCACCAATACTTGTGTAAGTTGCAGATGCACCGACACAAACATTGGATGGCAGGGAAATTGGAGACGGATTGGGGTGAACGGTAAATACTGAGGTGGTGTAACAACCTGTACCATTGAAGCGGTACGTAATAACCGAAGTACCTGCTGATATGGCTGTTACAAGACCAGCTGAAGACATGACAGTAGCCACTGCAGGATTGCTGCTAGTCCATGTGCCGCCAGTAGATGTAGTGGTAAGTGTAGATGTTGCACCGGGGCAAACTGCCAAGGTACCTGTAATTGGTGCAGGAATTGCATTGACAGTAAATATTGCTGTGCGTATGCAACCTGTAACAGGTGCTGTATATGTAACAACTGTAGTGCCTGATGTAAGTGCATCGAGTGTACCTGCTGTAGCAACAGCAAAATTGGCTACTGCAGTATTGCTACTAGCCCATGTACCACCTGTTGTTGCAGAGCTAAGGGTAACAGATAAGCCAGGGCAAACCGGCATAACACCATTAATAGCGGCAGGCTGAGGATTAACAGTCATTGGCTGTACCACGCGACACTGATTGGTGCCGGAATAAGTAATTGTATAAGTAACATTTACAGTACCTGCGCCAACACCTGTAACAATGCCTGAGGCATTGACAGTAGCGAGGGAAGAACTGGTAGACCATGTACCCGTAGCTGGTGTGCTGACCAGTGATGTGGTGCCGGCTACACAAACCTCATTGCTACCCACTATTGCACTTGGCAATGCATTAACTGTAGCTACACGAGTAGCAAAACAACCAGAAGGCAATGTGTATGAAATGTTGGTAGTGCCTGCAGCTACACCAGTGAGGAAACCTGTTGCTGATGTGATATTGGCAATTGTAGGGTCTTGTGCACTCCAGATACCACCCGGAACAGAGGCAGAGTAGCTTTGTGTGCCTGTAACGCAAACAGGAACAACTGTATTAGAAATATTGGGGGTAGTATTAACGGTAACTACCTTTAATGTACGACAACCGGTAGGCAGTGTATATGTTACATTGGTACCAGAAATTGCCGCATTGAGGCCAGTAACAACGCCTGTTGTGAGGCCAACTGATGCAAACGGAGATGCCGTAGCCCATGTACCAGTAGCGGGTGTACCAGTGAGTGTGATGGAGCTACCTGTACAAACAGTTGCAGCTGCGGGGGTGCTGGTAACGGTAGGTGTAGTATTTACAGACACTACATAGGTGCGTATGCAGCTATTGGTACGTGTATAAGTAATTTCGGTAGTGCCTGCTGCGATACCTGTAACAACGCCTGTGCTAAGTGCTACTGTACCTGCGGCGGTGTTGCTGCTGCTCCATGTACCACCTGTGGGTGTGCTGGCCAGTGTGATGTTGGCACCTTCGCACACATTGTTGGCACCGGTGATGGCCGATGGCAGTGCATTGACTGTAAGGACTGAAGAGGTAGCACAACCTGTAGGCAATATATAAGATATGCGGCTGGTACCTGCTGTAAGGCCAGAAACTGTAGCCGATGTGCTGGCTGCACCGGGCACTGTAGCTACAGTGGTATTGCTGCTGGCCCATGTACCGGCTGGTAGTGCGGTAGCATTGGAGAGGGCTGTGGTAGCACCTTCGCATACGCCCAGTGTACCGGCTATGCCTACAGGCAACGGATTGACGGTGATGGTAGCTGTAGCGATACATGGCCCCACCTTATAAGTAATGGTAGCAGTACCTGCGAAAACACCGGTAACTATACCGGTAGCCGCAACTGTGGCTACGCCGGTGTTGCTACTGCTCCATGTACCGCCACCTGTAATGTTGCTGTATGGAGTGGTGCTACCCACACAAACTGTAGCTGCACCAGAAATAGCAGATAGTGGTGCGTTTACAGTAACGTTGGCAGTGCTTGGGTTACTGTTACAGCTAAGGCCGGGATAGGTAACGGTAAGTGTATACTGACCTGTAGCCAATGTAGATGCTGGTGTAAGTGAAGTAGTGCTGGTAGCGGTTGTGGTACTGAAACTGTTAGGACCAGACCAGTTGTAAGATGTGAGTATACCTGTACCTGTAACACCAGTTGCTGTAAAGTTCAATGGGGTACCAACACAAGTAGGATTGGGAGTAACACCAATTGTAGCTGTAGGTAATGGATTGACAGTATAAGATGATGGTGTAGTAGGTGGCGTGGTAACGCTGTTTACACCAGTGGCTACGAGACCAGCTGCGGGGAATGAAGTAACAACACCGATGTTGTCTTGTGCTATTACATAATACTGAATTACATCGCCAGCAGTAACACCGCCCATTGAGGAAGCAGTGATTGTGAAATCCCAGTTACTGTTATTAATAGTACCACTAACAAAAGTGCCGGCATTTGAGAACCATGCACCACTGTTTTTGCGGAAGTAAATTCTTGGTACATTGGCACCTGAGGTAGAGATACCTGTAATGGTTGCATCTTGAATATTGACATCTGCGAGTATATTGTTGTTGTTACCACAAGATGCGATAACAGGTGTGTAGGTAATTTGAGAAGGTAAGTAGGTTTCGTCGGCACCTAAAACGGATACAGATGGCCTTGCATCACCATCAAAGTCTGTGCCAAGGGTTGGAGGCAATGTTATAGTTACACCACGGCGAAGTCCCTGATTGGCGAATACACTTTGCAGATGAAAATCGGATGGAGAAACAAAAGTAGGATTCAGTGACACTGAAGAGGTATTGCCCCCAAAACCAGTAATCATATCGGCAATAGTATTTCTGGCAACACTACCAACAATACCCAAAGTACCAGATGTAGAGAAGTAGTTGTTGTTATCTATTGCTGCAAATGCTGTAGCTGGTGAGTTTGAATATATAGCTACGCGGTTGGTAGCACCTGCTGTTTGTGTGTTAACTATGTTGTTATTTCGGATAGTCACAGCAGATGTTGCACCTGTAGTTACCATGATACCCGCAGAAGCAAAACCTGTAGTTTGGTTCACATTCATAACAATGGTATTGTAATAAATACCAATACCTGTGCCGGGATTGATTATATAAATACCATACGCATTATCTGTCATTGCAATACCCGCAGGGTTACCTAAGTTAGTAGATACATTCGAAATGTAGTTGTTATACACATTAACATTTGACCCCGGGGTAGTAATCTGCAATACTATACCTTCTGCACCACTTGTACCAGTAGCTGTGTTAGTGATGTTTGTTATTCTATTGTTGGAAATAGTACCATTCACTGTTCCAAAACCAACATTAATGCCTGCGGCTTGGGTAAAGGCGTTAGTTCCTACACCATTGATTTCATTATTTGAAATGTTGAAATTACCTGCATTTGCAAGAAAGACACCGCGTGCCCCCATGTTGGATATTGTATTGCCAGTAATTGTCCATCCAGACTCGAATGGGGAGGCTGCTATGCCACTTACAAACAGTGCTTGCTGGCTATTGGTAAACAAGTTATTTTGTAAAGTATTATTACTGTTACTTGTTAATCCTGCATTACCAAAAACAGTACCAGAACCCGAAAGGACAGCAGCGGTAGAATTTTGTAATGAGACTCCAGAAACTATACAGTTCTTTATCACATTATTGTTCGCACCATCCGCAGCAGTAGGAGAACCAATCCATATCTGAGCATTACTAGGAGTAGTTGAAATATTTGTTATCGTTAGATTTCTGGTTGTTCCCCCAACGGTATTTGAACCATCAATTGTAACATTATCGGCACCGTTCAGTTTGACAGTTGCACCATTAGTTACGTTTCCGGAAATTGTTGGATTGATGCCCGCCGCAGGCTTGATAACAACCGAAGAATAGTTGGCAGGAGCAATACTGGTTCCATTCAGTACCGCCATTGCAGGCTCGGTGGTACTTCCTGTAACAGCAATCTGGATGGCACCTTGGTGTGTTCCCGCATTGATTGCATCGAATGCCAGCTTTAATGATGTGTACGTACCAGTTGGTGTACCAGCGGACGCTGTTACACTTATCTGCGCACTCAGCTTTCCGGCAAACAAGACACCCGCCGCAAGAAGCAATAATCCAGAATAGAATTTTCTCATAAAACAGTTGTTTTAGATAATAATTTTCAAGCAATTTGATTCATAGAACACTGATACGGACGCACAAAACAGGCACTACAGCCTGTTGCTTGTTGCAGCCAATATCAGCGGTAATCAGATACTTTTTGTTATTTCTTTACTCTTTTGGTTATAATGCGATTATTAAAATACAGTTTGCAGCAAATTTAACAAAAAAAATATCACACTTAAGCTTGCATTCAGATAGAATTAAATTTCACATGCTTTTTCATAGTTATATATGAATAGCGAACAGTTTCTGTGTTAACAAGCTGTATTTGTGCCAAATAAGTTAGTGAATGCAGGTACAAAAATATTTATAGGAAGGCAGAATGACAGGACTGAGTCATTAATAAATTATGATGAATGAGAAGATACCCACAGGGAATAGCTTTAACTGCAATTCCCTGTGGGTTAAGAGCTACCTTTTAATAAATTTGGTATTCTCTAACAGTTTACCTTTCCCAAACAATTTTACTATATAAGCACCGGGCACTAAAAGATGCGTATCTACTTTTAATACTTTATTATTATCAATATTTCCAGATAATACTTTATGCCCCAACATATCGTACATTTCCCAACAATCGGCTCGCTTGTTTGTCTCATTCATATCAATATTCACTACATCGGTAGCCGGGTTGGGGTAAGTGTGTATGTCTGCAACAGATGCCTTTGTATTTGCCTGAACAGATGATACACGATAGTTGTAAGTTGACGAGCCATTCACACCAACTATTTTGTAGAAAATATTGTAAGCAGGACTGTTTGTGGCCCAAACATGAACGAAACTGTTTGCAAAAATGAAAAGATTGCAACTTGTAGCCACTGCATTGGGGCCTTCTGCCTCACCCATAGATGCCGGGTAGTTCGTATTAACCAAGTAATAATTTTGAGAAGGTGTGAATCCGGGTACTACTTCAATATCGGCGGGCGCAAAACAATCGTATGGTTCCATAAATAACAATGCGTCATTAGTAATGTTATTCAACCTGGTATAATGAGAAACAAAGAAATCATCATTACCAAAAAATGGATTCCGAACATTGGCAGCAACACAAGGGGTATAATGGTTGTATCCAGATGTATAAGCGGAATAACCCGGAAGTGTTGATACATCTACAACAGAGGCACTGGAGAAAAAGGATGTAAGGCCATAGAGCAGATTGTCGTACGCTCTTACAATTTTACTACCACCACTATCCAATTCGGCTACTACTTTGTATTGCGAACGCGTACTCCACGTAGGCGATGTACTGAAAGAAGCCAAATCAAAAGCATCGATTCGAGGTTTGCTTATTTGGGTACTGTTCCAAGTTCCTGCGTCCAGTACTATGGGAGTAGTTGTGATACCGGTATTGAAGTCATGTTCCACAAAATTGAGTTCGTTATGAGAAGACCGATTAATGTACGCCACCAACGCTACATTGTGCACAGAGCCAGATATATTGCGTTGCACAGCGGCAACATCAGGCATTACGCCATTTGTTGCAACGAGCGTAGCAGATGTGCTGTTCATTACCGCAGGTGGAGATGAAACTGATGCCTTTTCGGTATATATATTACCACTACAGTCATTCCATGTAACTACAAAATCATTGCAATATGCCAGTCCATTTACTGTTATTGATTCGTCTGTAATAATATCTATATGAGGATTGTATGCATCGTTGATGATGGTAGTAGCAACCGGGGTTGGACTTACCGTGAATACGCCCCATGCCGAATAGCTAATTTGGTAATAATCAATATATACAGCATTGCAACCATGTTCGTAGGCAACGGCAAATGTAAAATCCATTGATGATAATGTGTTGCTGTTGCCAATAGCAACATCTGGCTTCACCATGGCACGTACTGGTTTAATATTTACTGCCCCTTGCGAATAACAGGTATGATCTACAAAATTTATATTGCCAAAATTATTTTTTCCATAGTCTACCTCAACAAAAAACGTAGCCGATAGACAATACAGAGTGGGATCGAATGGATTAAGTAAGTAATTCGCATATGCCACATTCATGCCTTCAATTGTAGGTACCTCCGGATTAACTGTTACCACATTATCTACCCCCAAGGGGGCTACCAAACTGTACTGTGCAGACACCCTGCTAAGTGGCCCGCACATGGATGCAACAAAAACGCACACGCAATAAAAATAATTTTTCATGGTTACTATTTTTCAAATGACAATTGAGTGAAAAAAAATACCAACTGGTACAAAAGAGGAGCAATACCCATACTGTATGTGGGATGGAAGCTAACGGGTGCGTGTCTATGCGTCCTTCAGTACTGTTATAGAAAGGCAGGTGATATATATGGATAGGACAAAAAAACGCTACAGTGACTGGTTAGGTGCGAACTTTGGGTATAGTGTCGGTTAGATGACACATGCAATTTATAAAAACAAATTCAAATAAAAAAATCATAAATTGGCCATATCCTCCCACTGTTCGAAGAGGAGGTTGAGGTAATAGTTTTCTTCGGGGGTAATGACGGCATCGGCACTGGCCAGTTGCAGGGCAAAGCGAATGAGTTTGCGGCGTTCGGCCGGGGTGGCATCGTCGTAAAAGTCGTCCATGGCTTTGCGAAAGTGGGTTTCCCATTGCGTGGGTTGCAACGAGCTGATGACATCCATCTGCTTATCGAGGTTGACATGAATGGGAAACTCTTCGGCAAGGTAGCTGCGTATGACCATATCCTCGCGACTACTCACCTTGAAGTCGACCGCAGATAGTATCATCAGCAAGTGGTATCCGGCTATGGTTTTGTTCATTCGGTTGTTGGGCATATGCATTGTTTTATATCAACTGTGTGAGGACAAGAGCAAATCGAGGTCGGTATACTTGAAGCCAAAGCGGCGGGCTATGGGTGCGTTGGTAACGCATCCTTTATATAGGTATACGCCACGCCTGATGCCGCTGCGCTGCATGATGAGGCCCTCCATGCCGCCCATATCGGCACTTTGCTGCATGAGGCCCATGAGTACGTTGCTGATGGCGCGCGAGGCGGTACGTGCCACGCCCGAGGCTATGTTGGGTACGCAATAGTGTATTACATCATATTTCTTGAACACGGGCTTCTCGTGCGAGGTGAGCCGGGAGGTTTCGAAGCAGCCGCCACGGTCTATGCTTACATCCATTATTACAGAGCCGGCCTTCATGTTGCTTACCATTTGCTCGGTAACTACTACGGGGCTGATGCCGTTTACGGGTTTGAGGGCTCCGATGGCGACATCGGCCAGTCGCAACTCTTCGGCGAGTACGGCGGGGTCTAAGACAGATGTGAAGCAGCGGCGGCCTATGTTGTTTTGCAGGCGCATGAGGCGGTATACCGAATTGTCGAATATCTTGACGGATGCCCCAAGGCCAAATGCGGCACGTGCGGCAAACTCGCCCACCACGCCGGCACCTATTATTAATACCCGTGCGGGTGGCACGCCCGATATGCCACCGAGTAGTACGCCCTTACCATTGTCGGTACTGGAGAGGTAGCGGGCGGCGGTGAGTATTACATAATTGCCTGCAATCTCGCTCATGGCACGCACAATGGGGTTGGCACCGGCATCGTCTTTTATAGACTCGAAGGCTACCCCTATTATTTTTTTTGCCAGCAATTGTTCCAACATCTCGGCCCGCAGCACGGGCAGGTGTATGGGCGAGATGATGACCTGACCGGGCTGCAGGAGGGCAACTTCGTCTTCGGCAATGGGGGCCGACTTGATGATGGTGGTAGCCTTGTAGACATCGGGGCGGTTGTATACTATGCGGGCACCGGCCTCGCTATAGTCGTTATCGTAATAAAAAGAGCCTTCGCCTGCACCATGTTCTACGGCTACATCGTGTCCATCGTTCACCAATACGGCTACGGCATCGGGGGTAAGGGGTACACGGTTTTCCTGAAACGAGGTTTCTTTGGGTATGCCGATGAACAATTGTTTTTTACGGGGAACTATTTCCAGTGTTTCCTCGAGCGGAACGTAGGAGAATGATGGCGATATGTATGGTTTCTTAGTCATGCCCGCTAACGGGTTTTAGCAGTAAACAAAGGACAATGTACGATAATACTTTGGGGAAAAGAAACACATTAACAATACCGTTCTCTTAAATTATTTCTTTGCGCGGGGCTATTGCCTAACTTCTATGTTTTGTAGCTTTAACCTCTATATTTGTGAGCAATACATGCTATATTGCTATGAATGCTGTGACGGTTGCCGAAGATGACGTGCCTACCACACACCAAAAGCCTAAAAAAGAAGAATTATGTTACGACAGTCTACCCAGCAAAAGCTACTACAGAAGCTGTCGCCCCAGCAGATACAGCTAATGAAGCTGTTGCAGGTACCCACAGCCAACCTGGAGGAGCGTATAAAAGAAGAACTGGAGGAGAACCCCGCATTGGAAGCCGGTAACGACATTACCAGCAACGATACTGATACGTATGACCTGGATGATAACGACCGCGATAACGATAACAGTGACGATGGTGGCGAAGAGGTGGAACTGAGCGATGACAATGCAGAGAAAGTGGATTTGGACGAGTTTCTGCGGCGGGAAGATGATGATGGCGGGTATGACTATGGCGACGACTACTATGGTAATGGTGGTGACGACAAGACGGTAACACCGGCCAGTGTAGAGTCGAGCTTTCATGACAACTTGCTGGACCAACTGGGGTTGCTGGCACTGGACGAACGCCGGCACCGGATAGCCGAGCAGATAATAGGCAGCCTGGACGAGGATGGCTACCTGCGCCGCGAGCCGGGGGCTATTGCTGATGACCTTGCCTTTGGCCAAAATATAGAAACGAGTACGGAAGAAGTAGAGGCATTAATAAAACAGATTCAACAATTTGACCCGCCGGGTATATGTGCGGTAACCCTGCAAGACTGCCTGGTGCTGCAACTGAAACGCTTGCCCGACACCAAGCCGGTACGCGATGCGATAACGATACTGAGCAAATACTTTGACGAGTTTACCAAGAAACACTACGATAAGATACAGAAACACCTGGACCTGACAAATGACGGGCTGAAGCAGGTAATTAATATTATAGTGAAGCTGAACCCACGGCCGGGCGGTGCCTTTGCGGTGGTGAACAAAGCAGAGAGTTATATAATACCCGATTTTTTTGTGTTTAACAATGCGGGCAAACCGGAGCTGACGCTGAACTCGAAGAATGCCCCTGAGTTGCGGGTATCGGAAGGGTACAGAGAGATGATGAAGGCGTATGACCGGTCTGAGAAGAAGAACCGCAGCCAGAAGGAGGCGGTAATGTTCATAAAGCAGAAACTGGATGCGGCCAAGTGGTTTATTGATGCCATAAAGCAGCGGCAACATACGTTGCTGCATACGATGCAGGCCATTATAGAGTTTCAGAAGGAGTTTTTTATAACGGGCGACGAGTCGGGGTTGCGGCCAATGATACTGAAAGACATAGCACAGATGACGAATCTGGACATTTCTACAGTATCGCGGGTGGCCAATAGCAAGTATGTGCAGACAGAGTATGGTACGTATAAGCTGAAATACTTCTTCTCGGAAGCGTTGCATACAGAAGATGGTGAGGAGGTATCTACCAGAGAGGTGAAAACAATATTATCGGATTTGATAAGTGGAGAAAATAAGCGCAAACCACTATCGGACGAGCACCTGACGGATATGCTGATGGAAAAAGGGTATAATATAGCCCGGCGCACGGTGGCCAAATACCGCGAACAACTGAACATACCAGTAGCCCGCCTGCGAAAGGAGTTATAGTATTTCAATACACATGGTGTTTTGTTTTAGGTAATGATGGTATGTTTCTTTTACCACTAAGGCCATCAAGGTAGCACTAAGGGCACAAGGGATTTGTATTGTAGGGACGCAATGCCCGTGCTTTGATTGTGTGATTGTGGCGTACATGAGTTTCTGCTGTTGGGCAACCCGGTTCGGGGTTGTGATTTTGGATGCGCCTTTTCCCCTTGTTTCACCGGGGGCTATCCATGGTGCCAGCCCTTCGGGCTTGAACATATTATGCAAATAATTGACATATAAAAGACTTTCGCCGCAAGACCAAGTGCAACACCAAGGCACAAGGCCCGTGTGTTGTTTGCACATATACCGTACTCTCAATGGAGTAGTGCAATAAATGTAGCTGTGCCAGATAGCTTGCATACCACTGGGTAGTATAGCATACCAAAATCAGTATTAGCTACGCAGCTTGTTTGCAGGCACATGTATATCTTTGTGCTGTGAATATAGAAGACCTGCGCGAATATTGCCTTGCCAAGGAGCTGGTAGAGGAGTCGTTTCCGTTTGACGAGGATACGTTGGTATTCAAGGTAAATGGGAAGATATTTTTGCTGGTGGGCATCAGCGACAGCCCGGTACGGTTTAATGTGAAGTGCGACCCGGAAAGGGCCATTGAGCTGAGGGCATCGTACCCTTTTGTGCTACCCGGCTATCATATGAACAAAAAGCACTGGAATACCGTTGTAGCAGAAAACGGGGCCAGCCGCAGGTTGCTGCACGAAATGATAGACCACTCTTACGACCTGGTGCGTGCAGGTAAAAAAGCTAAAAAATAACTGGTGTTATGTTTTGGAAGAAAGTAGTAGTATGCGCCGCACTGATGACCGTAGCCGGAGATGAAGGGGTACAGGCACAGGAGTTGATACCTTTCAAATTCAGATCGGAGGACGAGAACAAACTGCTGACCGAAAATGACAGCGCGCGCATCTATGCCGCTACAGGCGATACGGCCAATGCGGTAATAATAGAAGACGAAACACTGCACTACCGGTTGGTGAGCCGCAAAAACAAAAAGAAAGTAGTAGCAGAAGGTGGTTTGGTATCGGCAGGGGATGGCTACCTGCAACATGGTAAATGGGTGCAGTACTACAGCAATGGCCGCCCCGCACTTACCGGCAGCTACCTGAAGGGCAAGCCCGCAGGTGCGTGGCAGGAGCTATGGCCAGACGGCAAACCCAAGCGCGATTTTCATTATGCTATACTGGCCGACAAAGATGGCACCTACACTTGTATGGCCGGCGAATACCACGAATATTACGAAAACGGGCAACTGAAGGTAACGGGGTTCTATATGGCCGACAGGCGGCGGAATGCTGATACGGTAATGGTAGAAGACCCGGTATCGGGGACGAGGGTGAGTAAGAAGGTATTTACATCGGAATATGTGCCACGCAAAACTGGCACATGGGAGTATTTTACCGAAACCGGCGAAGCCGACCGGAAGGAGGAGCTATAATGCAGCTAGCCAGCCACATAACTACATGCCTGATGGCTATGCTGTTTGCTATGCCTGTAGGTGTGGTAGCAAAAGGAGCCGAGTACTATGACGAAGATGAAAGAACCTTCAGAGGAGGGGTGGCAGGGGGGCTCAATTTTGGTCAGGTAGATGGCGACCGGTATTTTGGCTATCACAAGCCGGGCTTGCATATGGGTGGCTTTGTACAAATGCGCCTGGGCGAACGTATAGGGCTGCAAATGGAGCTGCTGTATAGCCAAAAAGGTAGCCACGGCCATGCAGTAGCCGAAACACCAGTAGCCGGCACACAGGTATCGCTATGCCATATAGGCCTTAGCTATATAGAAGTACCCGTAGTGCTGCAATACCAGCGTGGCCGCATGGTGGCCGAGGCCGGTGCTACGTGGGCCTACCTGCTACGTACCAACGAATGGATATTGGAACCACAGGCATTGTATATAGACGGCGTGGGTAACCGATTCAACAATACCGACATTAACTGTGTGCTGGGTGTAGGGCGTAAGTTTGACAAGCACTGGCAGGCAAACATCAGGTTTCAGTACTCGGTAATAGCCATACGGCCGCCAGAGCGGGTGCCTGTGGGCTATGGATATGGCACACAGGGGCAATATAACAATGTGCTGACGGTGAGGGTGTTGTATACGTTGTGAGAGACACGTACGCAATTATTATATCTTTATGCACGATTGGTGGTACGGATGCTGTAACCACATGACAACACGCATATACCTATGCCAAACAATAAGCTGGTAAATAATATGCTGATGCGCACACTCTTGCGCATCTTTAGGCATTTCGATACTGTACCATCGGCAATAACCCTTGAAAATTACCGGTTCTATATTATCTCGAACCTTGGATATACATCGGGTTGGATAATACATACGGCATGGTTCTTTGCTTTTCTATCGGTTGGGCAGTATACCATGATGCAGGTGCAACTGATAAGCATTATCCTTCACATAACGGCTATCAACTTTAACCGACGTGGGTATCATCAGGTAGCTATGGTAACGGGCATGATGGAGGTGGTACTACACCAGGTATTGGCGGTGAGGCTATTGGGGTGGGATGCAGGCTTTCAGTACTTTGTAATTGCCATTACGCTATACCCGTTTCTGATGGCGGGTGGCAGTATAGTAACCAAGACACTGCTGGGGCTAAGCTGCGTGGGTAGCTATATGTATATGGTACTGTGTATGCGGGGGCTGCCAGTAGTATATACGCTAACTGCAAATGCGGTAAACTGGTTCAACTACACGAACATTGTGATGTGTTTTGGCTTTATGGCCACATGGGGCATTTACCTGAACATTGCTATACGGCGGGCAGAGGCACTGCTGCTGGAAAACAAGGCCGAACTATACAGGGCCGAACAGGCAGCGGAACAAACTGAAATGCGCCGACAACTGGAAGTGGCAGAGCGCGACAATGAGATATACCGGCTGCGCAATGTGGAACTAAAAGCCAGCCACGACGAAATAGTACTACGCAACCGCGAAATAGACGAGGCCCGTAAACTGTCTGAAGAGCTGCTACTGAATATATTGCCTGAAGAAACAGCAGAAGAACTGAAAAAAGAGGGCAGAGCCCGCACCCGCCGCTACGAAATGGCCACCGTGCTGTTTACCGATTTTGCGGGGTTTACTGCCGTGGCAGAAGAACTGAACGCGGAAGAGCTGGTGATGCAGATAGACGAATACTTCAGGGCATTTGACGAAATAACGCTGAAATATGGTTTAGAAAAAATCAAAACCATAGGCGATGCTTATATGTGTGCGGGTGGTATACCCGCTGCCAATGTAACCAACCCTGCCGATGCCGTAAATGCGGCACTGGACATAATGGCATACATACAGGCAAAGGCCAGTGACAAATTCTCGGCCCGTGTAGGGTTGCATACCGGCACGCTGGTTGCAGGAGTAGTGGGCAAACATAAGTTTCAGTACGACATATGGGGCGATACGGTGAATATTGCCGCCCGAATGGAACAACATTCGGTACCGGGCCGCATCAACATATCGGGGGCAACGTACGAGATTGTAAAAGACCAGTTTGAATGCGAACACAGGGGACGCATAGAGGCCAAAAACAAGGGCGAAATGGACATGTACTTTGTAAACGGCCGCAAATAGAACAGCCCCCCTACCCTACCGATACAGGAACCACAAATTTCTGATATAGCTCATCGAGTGTTTGGGATGGGTCTGTACAGAAACCGGGGTGTACTTTGGACGACTGCACAATGGTGCTGCGTGTGGCTGTAAGCCAACGAAACCGCTCGGCCGCTGAAAGCTGGCCAATAGTGCCCGAACCACGACCACCGGCACAAATGCGGGCAAAAGATTGTAACGAATCGCGGATGGGTACAACACATTCCGGATTGCCCAAGGCAACTACCCGGCTGAGATCATCATCGTATTTTACCGACAGGAATCTGCGAGATGAACAATAAAGAATAACGCCCACGTTTACAAACTCTTCGCGCTCTACGCGTGGCACGGCGCGAATAACGGCGTACTCATATAAGTGCTGCCCTTGCATCGTTTGCTGCTTTTATGAAGGTTTGCGAATGTGTCATACGATTTACGAGAAACGAGATGTAGGCTTGTCTGTGTGCTTGCGGGGTGGTGAATGGGGTATCGGTAACGAGCCATTCATCGGGTATGAGGGCCACAATGTCTGTAATAGCCTGTGTGGTGATGCGTTGTTGCGCCCAAACATCGGCTTGGGCCAGTTGTGTAGCCAGAGGCAGTAATACATGGTCTTTTATCATGCCAAAGGGCGAGGGAATTTTGGCCTCCCAGTCTTGCCACGAATGGTGGAAGTAGAGGGCGGCGCCATGGTCTATGAGCCATAGTTGGCGGTTCCACATCAGTAGGTTGGTATTGCGGTTGGTACGGTCTACGTTCATCAGAAGGCTATCGAGCCACACTATACGGCTGGCAGTTTCGGCATCGGTAGTGGCAGAAACGGGATCGTAGGTGATGGCACCAGACAGGTAATGCAATGCCAGGTTGAGCCCGGTACTGGCTTTGAGCAGGTCTTGTATTTCTTCGTCGGGTTCGGTACGGCCAAAGGCCTCGTTGAGGTGAGCAAAAACAATTTCGGGAATACGCAAGCCCAGTAAGCGAGCCAGTTCGCCACCAATCAGCTCGGCAATGAGAGCCTTGCGCCCCTGCCCTGCCCCCCGAAACTTGAGGACATACATAAAGCCATCGTCGGCACCGGCAATAGCCGGTAGCGAGCCACCCTCGCGGAGGGGCGTTACGTACTGTGTAACTTGCACATGTCTTATCTCTGCCATTTAGTAAGTCGTTTGCTTGCCGTGCGTAAAGTAACGGAAAATAGGGATGTAGACAGACATGCAGATTGTAGCAAGATGCCGGTATGGACATAAATTATACCCTTGTTGCTAAAAAATATCTGCCAAAGAGCATTACTGCAGGCTATTCTGGCCTAAAAAGTCGTAACTTTTACTAACCAAATTTCTGAAGCCTATGCAGCATTACCTTGTACCCATACACACAACTGGTACCGAAACCGATATATCCTGCTCTATAGGTACAGAATCGGCCGAGGAAGCGGGGTATATGTTTGTAGAAGCCAAGGACAGGCTGCTGAACATTGGGAAATGGGCTACCTATGCGGGGTTTGAGCAAATAAGCATTGTACTGACCGATGCAAAGAACAATATAGTGCGCCGTACTGCCCGACGCACTGACCACATACACATACTAACAGGTGCCGAAAAAGCCGACAGGGATGCCTATGTAATAGATGCATTGGAGTATGACGACTACCCGGACTACAACAGAGAGACCTTTGCGCTACGCCTGCACCCTACAGGAGGGGATGCAGAGAACGATACCGCTACTATAGTGATAGAACGCCGCCGCGATGCGCTGATGGCCATATACCATGCACGCAACCATGCCGGCAATGAAGATATGCTGTGGCATGGCTTGCCTGCTGCGGCATGGAGCCAACTGATGCAAAGCCTGCTGACGTGTGAGTATGTGTGAAGCCGGTGAGCCGTATATGCATCAAGGTGCCCGTTAGTTGACGAATTGGTAGTGTGTTGGGCAACCCACTTTGGGGTTGGGTAGCATTGGCACTCAGTACCCCCGGTTTCACCGGGGGCTATCCACGGGGTCAGCCCTTCGGGCTTTATACCATTTTCTTTACACAGCATGGCAAAGAAAAGTTCCTTTACCACAAAGGACGCAAAGATGTAACACAAAGAAACACAAAGAAACACAAAGACTTACGGCATAAATTAAGGCCACGAAGGCTCATGTATTGTTGCACAAATATCATGTCCTTATGATATAGCAATAAAATGAACTTAGCGCATATAAGGCAGGCACCTGCCCATGAATAAATGTTATTGTATGGCTATCAGGCTATTTTGGTTGGTGGCTGCATCACTGTACCACACTTTTTGCAGGTACGTTTTTCCTCGCTATCATAGAATGCATTCATTACGGGAGGCAGTTGCGCTACTATGTCTGATACATGCAGGTATTCTTCGTGTAGTTTCTCGTGGCAGTTCTCGCAAAACCACATAAATCCATCCAGCTCTTCGCTTTTGCGCTTTATCTCCAGCACCAGCCCCACGGTATCGGCCCCACGTTGTGGCGAGTGGGGTGTACGGCCGGGCAATAAAAACATTTCGCCTTCTTTGATGGGGATATCTACAATTTTCCCCTCTTCCTGAATACGTACTACAACATCGCCCTGTAGCTGATAGAACAGTTCTTCGCCCTCGTTGTAATGGAAATCTTTGCGGCTGTTGGGGCCACCTACTACCATCACGATGAAATCGTCGGCCTCTTTGTAGACACACTGGTTGCCTACCGGTGGCTTCAGCAGGTGGCGGTTATCTTCTATCCATTTATTGAGATTGAACGGGCGGCGTATCATATAATTGGTCTTTATGTGTTGCGTAGTTTCTATTTCAGCACTTTTACTTTTACGGTTTCTATGCGGGTATTGGTTACCAGCAATATATCGAACTCGTACTTATCTATAATAATGCGTTCTTTTATTTTGGGTATGGTCTCGTGCTGGGTAATGATGAAGCCCGAGAGGGTTTCAGAATCTTCGGTAGTGAAGTCGAAACCGTATTTTTCGTTCAGGTAATCGAGTTCCAGACGGCCAGAGAATATGTATTCGTTTTCGGCTATTTGTTTTTCTACAAATTGTTCTTCATCGTATTCGTCGTTGATGTCGCCAAATATCTCTTCCAACACATCTTCCATAGTTACGATGCCTGCCGTACCACCAAACTCGTCTATGACCCATGCAATACTTTTGCGCTCGCGGGTGAAGCGGTTCATGAGGTCTACCGCACTCATGGCCTCGGGCACAGCCGTAATAGTATGCATGATATCGCGCACTACTTTGGGCTTACGATTCATATCGAGATGGTGGATATAGCCCACAATATTGTCGATATTGTCTTCGTAAACTATGATTTTGGACAGTTTTGTTTTAATAAATTTTTCTCGTACTTCTAATATGGGCATTTCCACCGGTACGGCTTCTATCTCGTTGCGGGGCACCATACACTTGCGCACTTTTACATTGACGAGGTAGAGTGCATTTTCGAACAGTTCCTGATTGACCTCGGCATTGTCGCTTACGTGGCCATGCACGCTTTGTTTTACAAAATGCTCGAGGTCTACGCGATTAAATACCTGTTTGCTTTCCTTGATGCGCACATTGAACAAGTATTTCAGAATGAACTCGGCTATGGCCACAAAAACGCGTGCAATGGGCGAGAATATGAGGTAGAGCAACTTCATGGGAATGCTGAAGAATACCAGCAAGGTCTCGGCCTTATTGCGAAAGATGGCCTTGGGTAGAAACTCGGCAAAAATGAGAATGATGAATGTAGCCCAAAAGGTATCGAGCAGCAGTTTGGCATATTCGGGCAGGTGAATATCGTATTTATGCAAAAAATGCTCGGTAAGCTGCGATGAGAATGAACCGTATGCTACCAGTATCACGTTTACCCCCACCAGCGCGGTACCTATGAACTCGGCAGGGTTCTCCATAAAGCGGGAGAGTATGCGCCCCGTATAACTTCCCTGCTTTTTGCGCAGCTCTATGTTCAGCTTGTTGGCAGAGATAAACGCAATCTCCATACCGGCAAAAAAGCCGATAAACAAGATACACAGAACTATATATAACAATAAATGAGGGACATCCATATAGTCAAAGATAACAAATTGCTGCAAAGATGCCATTTTAGTGCATTATGTGCATACCCTATAGTGTATAACGGCAATAAATAACACCTGCCCCATAGCAAGGGTCTGTCAGTTCTTCTTTTTGTAGGTAAGAAAAATGGTTATCAAAGCCAGATCTTCTGCCGAAACGATATCGTCGGGCATGGCAGCCTCGTGGCGGGCATTTTGCACCCGCAACTCGTAGCCGGTAAGTTTTTCGGGCGTAAAGTTGGGTATAATTTCATGCTTTCCCTTGTAGGTGCTGTGACATTTGGCACAATTCATACCGTACAATACACGTCCTTTCTCCCACTGCTTTACATAATCGGCCTTGATATGCGGTGCCATAGCGGCAGGGAAATCGTGCGTTACTGTGTACTTATGTGTGCCGCAGGAGGCTATTGCAATGAGCAGTACACCCAACAATAGTAGTGTTATTTTATTCATATTTAGTTTAGTATTCGCCACCCGGCTTGCGGGTATTGAGCTGTTTATGGTGCGATGCAGGAAGTTGCGATGGCACCGAAGCGGGAGGTATTTGTTCGTTGAGGGTGTGCATGAAGACTATCAGTTGTTGTTTCTCGGTAGCAGTAAGGTGTAGCGAGTCGGCAGAGAGGGTTTGATTGGGCACCAGCAAACCATGCCCTACCCCACCTCCGGCATCGTAAAAATCGACCACCTGTTGCAGGGTAGCAAACACACCATTGTGCATGTATGGGGCAGTACGGGCAATGTTGCGCAGAGAGCCGGTACGGAAGGCATTACGGGTTTCGGGGGCGGGATTGATGCCATAGCGGCCCACATCGGTACTCAAATGGGAGTAAGCAGTATCGGCGGGTACACCAATCACCTCGAACTCGGAACCGACACAGGGTGGTTTTACCCCATTGAACTGCGGCACAAAGTGGCAGGTGGCGCACTGCGCCTTGCCCATAAAGAGGTTGAACCCCTGAATGGCATCGGCACTCAGGCTACTGGTGCCGTTCATGGCATCGTCGAAGGGGGCGGTGCCGGTACTGAACCTGCTGTAGTACCACGTGATGGCCGAAACGATGTGTTCCATAGATACTTCCTTCTCTTGCGGGGTATGCTCCAGTAGCTTGTTGAATGCCTTGCGGTAGTGGGGGCAACTCATTACCTTTTCCAACGCATCGGTTGCGGTGCAGTTCATTTCGTTGGGGTTGGCAATCACGTCTTTGCCCTGATGTTGTAGTGTGAAATGTTTGCCGTCCAACATCAGCAAATGATTGTAAGGTGCATTTACCAAACCGGGTGTGTTGCGGGGCAGGCGTTGGCTGCGATTGAAGTGCAGGGATGTGGTAAGGGTATCGGCAAAACAGGTAGCGGGCGCATGGCAAGATGCGCAGCTACGCTGATTGTTGCCGGAAAGGAGGGGATCGAAAAACAACTGACGGCCAAGGTCTGTTATAGATGCCAGTATGTTGCTGTCCTGCACATAACTGAATATGCCTTTGGCGTTTTGGCCGGTGTATAGTTGTTTATCGAAAATGGATGTGGCCTTTTTGCTCAAAGAATAATCGACCAGGCTGCGGCTGACCACCCCATACTGGAGGATAAGCTGCTGATTGATGCGATAGAGCGGGTTGATGTAGTTTCGGATAAAGGTATAATGATTGAAACTATCGCGGTGGTGGGGCTGGTGGGCCACAAATACACAGGCATCGCGCAGCAACTGCAAGTAGGATGGGGGCGCAGGTGTGGCAGGAAAACTGCGATTGAAAGCGGCGGTTATCTCCATGGCCGACTGCAAGGCGGTAGCCAATTCGGGTACTACTATCGCTGCATCGGGGCATTCGAACCCGGTGGTGTATATCGCTGCAAGATTGAGCAGAAACAATCTGTTGCAGAGATAAAAGTGATGAAAACTGCTGAGATGTGTGGTAATAGAGTCGGCATCGAAAACCTGTGCGGCTGTGCGGGCACGGTCTATGAGGTGCAAAAGCGTGTCGCGCTGTGGCTGGTCTTCGTTTAGATGGAGGGCTGCGAGCGTGAGGCCAGCCCCCTCGCGGCGGTAGGGTTTTTCAAATTTTTCGAATACCTCGGTCTCCCACTCTACGGGTAATGGGCCATTGATGCTGCGGTAGGCGAGTGGTTCGAGATAGCGCAACCAAAAGTCGGCCCGCTTGAGGGCAATACGTGCGGTGTTGATTTGCGCCTGTACCTGTGTGCGCCCCACGGGTGTGGTAACATCGGCCTGCTGTATGGTGGTATACAAATCATGGAGCGATTGTACCAACTGCTGCTGCCGACTGGCATAAAGTGTTTGATAATCGGTACCCGGTGTATAGTTGCTAAAAGATGCAACCAAGACCGCAATAGCCAGTAAGGCAGCGAAAAGATGTGGTTTGTATACCCTAACCCATGTAATAAAAGGAGCCTGCTTCACAGTGGGCAAAAGTATTATGCGGGTTTTGCCACAACGTTACGGTAGTGTTATGGGAGTATTAATGAAGTAGCTGGAAGCAAAAAGGGGCTACACGAATGGTGCAGCCCCTCTGGCATTTTTTGTCTATCGAAAGCGATTAGTGCATGATAGCGATGCGTATGTTGGATGATGAAGTACCATCTGTAACGCGGATGAAGTATACACCATTGGCCAGTGTAGCGGTGTTGATGCTGGTGAAATGCTCACCAATACCCATTGCTTTCTGTACCGGTGCCATTACCTGACGGCCTTGTACATCGTACACACCTATCTCTACATTGGCAGCCTTGCTGAGCGACATAGCTACAGTAGCCGCATCGCCGGCAGGGTTAGGATATACCTTCAGGGTATAAGCTTCGGCCACCTTGGTAACGCCTGTAGCAACAAGACCTGTACCTGTGATAGCGAAGTCGTATGCGCTACGGGCAGGGTCTGAGTTGGTGATGGTCATAACTGCATTGCGGACACCACCAACTGATGGTGTGAATTTAGCCGTAAGTGTATACGTACCTGCTGTAGGTATGGTAACAGGGAAAGTAGGGGCAGCTACCAAACCAAAATCGGCAGCGTGTGTACCAGAGAACGTAACACCCGTTACATTCAGGTTGCCGGCTCCTGTATTCTTTACCACAAAGGTTTTGTTTACAGAGCTGGTGACATCTATACTACCAAAGTCGGTATTGTTGGTAGTGCCGGGGGTCATGTCGCCATCTATGATGGCTATACCATTACCTTCCAGAGAAATTACAGGAGACTCAACGCCTGTACCTTCTATAGCAAAATCGTAATGGCCTTCAAACGCATCGTTGTTGGCAATAACCATGGTAGCGGTGCGGGCACCTGCTGCTGCGGGCGCAAAACGAACAGAGAATGTTTGTGTAGCACCCGAAGCAATAGTGAGCGGGAATGTGGGCGCACCTGAAAGGGTAAACTCGGCAGCGTGTGTACCAGCGAAGCTGATGCCTGAAACCTTGAGGGCACCTGCACCTGTATTGTGTACTACGAAGTTCTTAGTAACATCGGCACCTGTGTTTGCCGGGCCAAAATGTGTGTTGTCGGCAGTAGCAGGAGTTGCATCGCCGTCGGCTATGCTTAGGCCGCTACCGGTAACATCTATTTCAGGAGCTGCGTTATATGTATCGGGGTTGAAGAATGTGAGTATCTGGCCACCTTCTACTACTTCGGTACCATTGGCATAGTGTGCCTGATCTACTATCATGAACATACCGGGGCCCAATACCTGCTCGGCATCTATGATACCAGATGCTTCTTCATCTTGAGTGAGGAAGTTAACACCACCGCCAAGGAAGCGGGTAGTATCGTGAGAGGCTATCATCTTCATCTCGTCGGTAGCAATGGTATACTGCCATACCTTGCCTACGTGTGCATTGTTGCCTATGTCTTCTACCATCAGTATGTGACCGTAGTTGTCTATAGTGATGTTATCGAGCATTTTCTGGCCTTCGGTGCCATCTAATACAGCCGTGATGGTACCACCGAGAGATGGGTTGGCCGCATTGATGAAGCTGAGTTTCCACAGGCGGCTTGGGGCTGTAGCACCGTTGGTGGTAGCAAAGTAGAAATCGTTGGGGCTCTGAGGATCCCATGCACCATCTTCGGGACGCAGGAAGTTGGTAACACCTGCTGTAACGCTGTTGGTTTGCAGGGTAGCACCAGTCATGTTGTGTACATAACCCATATCGGCCAGTGTGAATGCTGTGCCTGCAGATGGTACTGATGCACTGGTTTCGGAAGTGAGACCTGTTACTGCCACACCAAACAAACGACCATTGGTAAGACCTGCTTTCTCTACATCGTTACCGGTATTGGTTTTGGTACCTACGTATACATATACCTGACCGAATGGAGATGTATCGTCCATACCTATCACGACTGTGGTATCACTTTCTTTGGGGCTTGCTACTGCATTCTCCCAAGAGAATTTGCCGAGGTTGGGCAGCTCCCATGTTTTGCCTGCATTGGGGCCTGTGGCTACGTGGCCAAATGCGCGACCCTCGTTACCTGTTTCTTCACCATTCATAAAGATGCGGGCAGATGTGCCTTTGCCTGTAGCTGCATTATAGAAGGCAGAAGACGCAGGAAGATCGGCAGAGCAGAAGCGGCCAAACTGAGCCGATGTAGATGGATAGGCACCACTATAAGTGATGTAGCTGGATGTAAGCGGATTCCAGAGGTTTACCTGTTGAATGAGGTCGGAACCGGCGATTACTGAGAAGTCGGCTTTTTTGATAGTCCACTTAGAGACAAAAGCACCGGTAGCACCATGAGCACGGGTTATGCCTGCTGTCTGACCGATTTCGTGGTTTACAAGGAAGGTAAATGTACCGTCATTGTTATCGTACAGACCAGCACCATCGGGCAGACCAATCATTTTATAACCACCGGCAGTTTCGCCAGCTGTGATGATAGAAGTGAATGTGAGACCGGGTACTGTTGGCACCAGATAAGGTGTTTTGGAAGTAGATGGCCCGGTGATACCAGATGACAATGCAGATGCAGCCGGTACAAAGTTGGTAAGCTTGCTGGTGCCGCTGAGGTTGTACTTCAGTATGTGGCTGAGGTTGGTAGTAGCGGTAGCAATACCATTTTCGGCGGGCGATTTCTGACCATAATCGTTATCGTTGCCTATGAAGATGGTACTGTCGTTAAGGATGGCCAGCATTTCGGTCTTGTCGAGATTGGCATCCCAGCCAGAGGCATTGATGTCCATGAACAAGGTCTTCTTTACGGGCATGATACCATTGGTAGCCAAACCAGTTGAATCAACCAATGCTTCCAGTGTAAGGCCACCATACAGGCCAGAGTGTACGGTAGTAGCACCGCTGATGTTGATTTTGTAGACACGCTTGATGTCGGTAGTGCCACGCAGGGCTGCTTCTATAACGAGGAAGGTAGTATCGTTGATAGCCGCCATATCGCCAATCTTCCAATCGCGCAGACGGATTTGGTTGGCACCCGAAGGGCCTACGATACCATCGTTGAGGTAAGCGAACATGCGGGTAGCATTGGTTACGGGGTCTATCTCCAGTATGCGGTGCACTCGCGAGTTTTCGCCCACAGTTTTGGTGGGGTACAAAATGGGGCTTTGTATAATGGCATATATCTTACCATTGGGAGCTACTGTAATGCCCTCGAAACCGCGGTTGTTTTTGCGGTAGCGGAATACTGTATCGATAGCTACATCCTGCGCTTCGGCACCGGGCAGCGTAGCATAGGGCGAGTAACGTTTGGTAACTACACCGTTCTGGTTGAGTTTCCATACGGTGGGGCCACCTTCTTCGCACAGCCAAAAGTTGCCATCGGCATCGGTAGCAATCCCTTCGCAGTCTATACCCCATGCGTCTTTGGCTACGGTTTTGGCAGTAAAGTTGGCACAGTCTTGTACGGTATCGGTAGAGGCTACCTCGGCAGCGGTGCTACCAAAACCTGTAGGGTTAATGATACCCGTAGCGGTAGTACCGTTGGGGCGGCGGATAGACAGTGTTTGCAGAATCTGGATTGAGTCACCATTGAGGCGGATGCGGTGAATTTTGGGTGCGTAGGTAGGGAACAGGTATATTTTGTCGTAGGTAGGGGCACATGGGCCACCGGCTGCGCCGCCATTGGCATTGGCTGCGTCTACGTTTACACCACGGTCCGAGCATATCCAGAATTCTTTGCCCCCTGTGTTGCGGATGGGATAGATACCAGAAAAGCCCGCCTCGCGGAAGTTGATACCCTGCGCCGTACCAATGGCGGCAGATGTGTAGTTTTTGTAGTCTTGCACTACAGAGATTTGTGCTTTGCCCTCGCTGATGGAAAGTACCAGTCCTCCCATGCAGAGCATCATTTTGCGTAAGTTTTTTCTCATCGCCTTGTAATTTGTGGCGAAGGTATCGGGGGTGTATTACGCGTTGGTTACAGCACGATTAACGAATTGATAAGGGAAGGTTATGGGTAGGTGAAGGGGTTAGAAGGAGCGGATGGCGCGGACGTTTAGATAATCTGATTTAGACCTAATGCTTTCATAATCCCAATATGAACCGCTGGGGCGAGTAAGTTTATTCGCCCGAGCATGTGATGTACTTTCTTGTGTGGAGCTCCAATAGAACCCATATGTAGGGTATGAATACTCTGTAGAGAAACCTCCCAAACCATGTAAGGCAAGATTTTGTGACAATAGGGTTAACTCATCTTTCGAAGGCAAATACCAATCGGAATAGCCACCCAAGGTAAGGTTTGCGCATATCTGTGCAGCAATAAAAGGATAAGAATCTGCTGCCACAATATAGGCTGTGTTTGTTGCACCAGAGCCAATATCCGGCAAAGTGCCTGCAACCGATATGCTACCCCCCCCCCAAAGAGCACTAACTGGGTGATCATTGGGTGCACAAACTAAACCATGCTCTCCTGTAGCATCAAGGTAAAAAATGATGCCGCCAGCATAACTTTCGCCGATGTAATGCCCAGCTGTAGGAAAACCAGTTGTGAATGTTGTAAGCCCATCACTCCACCCATAACCTCTTTCATTGCGAGCAACTGCAGACACTCGATATGTCACATTTGGGATCAAAGAACTAAAGGTAACAGTATGCACACCAACTGAAATGGCAGTTTCTCCTTCTGAAGTAATATGAAACCCACCAAAATCCAAACCCATTTCGCAGTAGTTATGAGACAGTGGGCACCCACCATCACTAATAACCTCGTATGTCAATGCAACCGATGTAGGGGTTACTGTTACTATGGTTATGGGCGATACTGTGGGTAGAAAACCTGAAGTAACCGTGTATTCGTTGCCGTAGGCTGTGCCGTAGCTGTTGGTAGCATAGGCACGTACATAATATACAATACCACAGCCGGAGAGGGAGAGGGTGCTATTGAAATATCCTAATCCCATACCTGCAGTATCGTTAGTATGGGCATCGGCAATGGTGGGATTGGGGCTGGTACTCCAGCATACGCCACGGGCGGTAATGGCACTACCACCATCTGTTATATAACCACCCGATGTAACGGTACTGCTACCTGCCGTGGGTGGCTTGGTACCCAATACCGGCAATGTAGCCGTACCCGCCAATGTTGATGGCGTGTTGAAGGTGAGCGTAGTACCATAGGCCGTACCCACGCTGTTGGTAGCATAGGCCACTATGTAGTATGTGGTGCCGGGGGTAAGGCCGGTGAGTGCGCTGGTAAAAAACGAATCTACCCCGCCGGCGGTGGTGTGGGCACTATCTATGGTGGGGGTGCCAAAGCGACTCCAGCATACGCCACGGCTATATATGGTGGTGCCACCGTTTTCGGTAACTGCCCCGCCCACGGTAGCCCCAACGGCAGTAATACCGATGGCAGGATGCGTAACTACCGATGGCACTGTGAGTGCCGATGTGGTGAAGGTTTTCTGCACCCCATAAGCAGTACCCATATCATTGGTGCTGTATGCCCGCACATAGTAGGTGGTGCCGGGGGTGAGGCCAGCCATAGAGAGGGTATAGTGCCCTATAGCAGTGGAAGGGGCGGTGATGATAGTAGCACCATCTATGGTGGGGGCGGGCGATGTACTGTAGCAAATACCCTGCCCGGTGATGGGCATATTGCCATCGTTGCTGGTATTGAGCCCGCAAGTAGCCGATGTGTAGGTGATGTGGGTAACAGAATCGGTAAAAACGGTGGGCATGCTGTACAGTATGGTGGTGAAGCTCACTTCGGGGCCATAGGCTGTGCCCACAGCATTGGTAGCATAGGCCCGTGCATAGTAAGTGGTATGCGCTACCAGCCCCGATATGGTGGTGGCAAAAGCCCCAAGCCCGGCACCCGATGGGGCTGTACTATTGGCTATGGTGGGATGGGCCGATGTGCTGTAGCAAATGCCACGCGCTATGACGGGACTACCCCCATCGGCCGTAACATGGCCACCAGCAAATGCCGAAACATTGGTGATGTGGCTGATGGTATCGGTAGTAACAACGGGCACCGTAAGGGGCAAGGTGGTAAAGGAAGCGGCGGTGCCGTAGGCCGTACCATTGGAATTGGTAGCAAATGCCCTGATGTAGTAGAGCCTACCGGGTAACAAACCTGTAAGCGATACTGCATATGACCCCACGGCATTGCCGGGAGCGGTGAAGGATTGATTGATATCGGGGTTGGGCAAGGTATCGATGCAGACACCACGGGCAAAAACGAACTCGCCACCGTTGGCCTTCAGGGTGTCGCGGCTGATGGCCGATGTGTAAGAAATATTTTCAACCGGGCCGGTAGCTATTTCGGGCAAGTCTACGGCACCGGGCACGCCGCTTTTTTCGGCATACAGGGCGTAGGGTACACTCAGCAACTGCTGTGTGCCCATATCTATGTAGGAGCTGCCGCCCGTGGGGTCTATTTCTACCTGCAAAAACTTGTAGTTGGCACCCCAGTTTATATTGGCGAATGTACCGGCCACTACAGTACCCTGCCCCACATTTACGGCAAACATGCCTTTGTGGGTAGTGGTTACGTTGTGGGTTTCGCGATATTGGATGGTGCCGGTAGCAATACTGTCTCTGATGCTGAACCGTACTGAGATATTGGTACTGACCAATACTTCGCCACTACTATTGCGAGCCGCTGCCTGATAGGGAATACTATGCGGTACCTGCCCCCACGATGGTATGGCTGTGAACAAGAAAAACAAAATGAAGAACGGATAGATGTAAGCTTTCATGGTGTGGCACTTTTATGTTATTGTTTACAATAATACAAAAATGACTATAAAAAAATGAAAAAATCATATAATTATCTATCATAAAAAATAATACTCATCCATAACTTACCCGACTAACGGAATCATTTTTTCTTCCCACCTACTTCCTGCCATGCGT